>JBATHJ010000343.1:0-2322 GCA_049666625.1 Gammaproteobacteria bacterium
CCCTCAGCTCGCAGGAAACCTTCATTGCGCTGGCGCAGAAACGTATGGCGGCCGCTTCAAAACACCAGCAGGCCAAGTTACGCCAGAAGTTGCTGAATCATTTTCATAATCGTCTGAAAGTTAACGAATGATCGACCCTGTGCTGATCCCGGAGATCCCGGGATGCATTGTCGAACTTTGCACGGAACTATGTGATGCCTAAAAAAAACAGTAAACCTGTCCTCGTCCCGGTCGATTTTTCAGCGTCGTCAGAATCCGCCCTGGTGTACGCCGCCGAGCTGGCAGAAAATATTGGCAGTGCACTGGTTATCCTGCACGTGGTGCATGATCCTGGCGAGGCACCGGGCTACTATGCCATCAAGGGTAGAGGCAAACAGCTGCGCCGCATGGAAGATGTTGCAGCCGAAATGCTGGAAGAGTTTTTCCACAAGATGCAGAAAAAAAATCCCGAGCTGGCTGCGCTGAAACACGCCACCACCATGCTGGTTGTCGGGCTGCCGGTCAACCGCATCCTGGAATCGGCTGAAAAAATCCATGCACGCATGATTGTCATGGGCAGCCAGGGACGTACCTGGCTAGCGCATGCCCTGCTCGGCTCCAAGGCTGAACTGGTCGTGCGCCTGGCATCTGTGCCGGTGATGATCGTCAAGGGCGATAAAAAACACAAGTCCTGAGAGCCCGTAGTACCCGCTAGCATGCTGAGGCTGTTACGCCTGATGCTTTCGCGATTTAGCTATCCAGTCATGACTTAACGTCTCATAAGGGGAAAACCCATGTTTAGCCGCTTCCAGCTAGCTGAGCTCGACACTACAAAATCTCGTTTATTACTTGCTGCGATAGCACTACTCGCGGCCACCCCGGCGCTCGCCGCAGCGATCGCCACGAGCAGTGATATCGACTGGTTTAACATCGGCATGTCACTGCTCGGGGGTCTTGCCCTGTTCCTGTTCGGCATGGAGCAAATGGCGGATTCGCTCAAGGCGGTCGCCGGTGAACGCATGAAAGTCATCCTCGCGAAACTCACCGTCAACCGCTTCATGGGTGCCATTACCGGTGCCTTTGTCACCGCGATCATCCAGTCGTCGTCGGTCACTACCGTGCTCGTTGTAGGTTTCATTACTGCAGGCCTGATGTCCATGGCGCAATCCATCGGTGTCATCATGGGGGCGAATATCGGCACCACGATCACGGCCCAGATCGTCGCCTTCAAGGTTACAAAATATGCCCTGCTCATGGTTGCCGTTGGTTTCGGCATGTTGTTCAGTTCTAAGCAGGAAAAGATCAAACAATACGGCGGCATACTAATGGGACTCGGCCTGGTGTTCTTCGGCATGAGTGTGATGAGTGACGCCATGAGTCCGCTGCGCAGCTACCAGCCCTTTCTGGACTTAATGGCTACGATGGAAAACCCGCTCTACGGTATCCTGGTAGCGGCCGTATTCACCGGCCTGATCCAGTCGTCATCGGCAACCACCGGTATTGTCATCGTCATGGCCACGCAGGGATTTATCACCCTGGAAGCCGGGATCGCGCTGGCCTTCGGCGCCAACATCGGCACCTGTGTCACCGCCATGCTGGCCGCCATTGGCAAGCCGCGTGAAGCTGTGCGTGCAGCCGTGGTCCATGTTCTGTTTAATGTCTTTGGTGTGCTGGTCTGGATTGGTCTGATCCCCTATCTTGCGGAATTTGTGACCTGGTTATCGCCGTCCCACGCAGAACTCGAAGGCGCCGACAAGCTGGCCTCCGAAGCGCCGCGACAGATCGCCAACGCGCATACGGTTTTCAACATAGCCAATACCATTATCTTTATCGGCTTCACCAGCCAGTTCGCCCGCCTGGTTGAGTGGCTGGTACCGGACAAGCCGATTGAAGATATTATTCTCGCCAGGCCAAAATATCTCGACGAGGAACTGCTCGAAACACCGTCACTGGCGCTCGATCGTGTGCGCCTTGAGATTGGCCACATGGGCGAACGTGTCAGGGAAATGCTGGATGGTATTTTGCCTGCGATAGTCAACGCTGACCGCAAGTTGCTGAAAAAAATTGCTGATATTGACGATGAAGTCGATAGCCTGCACGGCCACATCGTGACTTACCTTGGACGCATTGGCCAGAAAGCGCTGACCGAGCAACAAACCCAGGTGCATACCCGGCTCATGGCCGCGACCAACGACCTGGAAAACATCGGTGATGTCATCGAAACTGACCTGGTCTACCTCGGCAACGAAGGCATCGACAAGCGTGTGATTATCAGCAAGGAAACACGCGAGGTACTGCGCAAGTTGCATGACATCATCACCAGTACCGCCGAACTGGCGATCG
>JBATHJ010000344.1:0-10810 GCA_049666625.1 Gammaproteobacteria bacterium
TTTACCGCGACTTCAATGATCGGCTGGATTGCGCTTGCGGGCATTATTGTGCGTAACTCGATTTTGCTGGTGGACTTCACCAAGCAGGAAGTGGCTTCCGGTGTTGAAGTACGTGATGCTGTTATCAATTCCTGCCGTGCCAGAACCCGACCGATTGTGATTACTGCGCTCGCTCTGGTGGGCGGTTCCAGTGTGATTATCACTGACCCGATTTTTGAGGGGATGGCGATTTCACTGTTGTTTGGTGTGCTGGTTTCAACCGTACTCACCCTGTTTGTGATTCCGCTGGGCTGTATAAGTGCCAAGAAAGCATTCCCCGGGCAGCGTCTGCTGGATGAAGACGGCAGCCCGATAGTGGATGAAAAGGCTGAAGTCGTTGCTGTTGAAGAAGAATACAAGACGCCACTATGGATGCGTATTTATAGCGTTGTGTTTGGCGTATTCGAATGGATTGTTGTCGTATTCCAGATGATATTCAACCTCGGGCGCATGCTGTTCGGCATGGTGTTTTCTCGTTCAGAACCCGAGCAGTCGACTGCTGACATTGCTGTGACTACAACCTCGTCAGCGGCGGCTGCGCAGCCTGAACCGGCGCCAGCGCAAACATCGGCGCCAACGCCATCGCCTGTGAAAAAATCTGAGCCGAAGGCAAAACCAGAACCACCTGCTGGCAACAGCCCGGTATCAAAAGCGAAACGGGTGGCAAAGAAAGTCGCGCGTAAAAAAGCGCCTGTGAAAAAATCTGAGCCGATAAAAGCGCCGGTCAAAAAAGCGCCGAGCAAAAAATCCTCACCCGGTGGCCGTCGTGGTATCAGGCTCAAAGACGATGAAAACAATAATGGTGAATAAGTCATGAAACATTTATATGTAAGTTTGTTGTTTGTATTTGCGATTAATCTACCAGCGCTGGCCGATGAATCTGTCGATGCGCCGGCCGCTGAAAGCAGCGATGCAGTCAAAGCGATTGAGGCTTTTAAATTCCCACCCTGGCCGGAAGCGGAAGCCGCAGACATGCCTGAGTCTGATTTTGTGCCACCGCCGCCGGGGCCTTATATGTCGAATGCCTTATCAGTCGTTGGCAGTGGATTTGATAGTGGCCCTGCACCGCAACTCGAGCCGACTGATTCTGTATTTTTCAAACCTGATATGGCCTGGCCCGAGCGTCGCTTCGCGCAACCCCCGGAACGCTGGATGCCGAAGGATGGTTATCATTATGTGCCTGAAGATGCTGTCAGGCAGACACCGCTGGCCAGGCACTACAATCAGCCATACGGATATTCGGGGGCACCCCGGTACATGCAGCCAGCTTATGGCTGGGGTCCAGCCCAGCCCAGGTTAGACGGGCGCTACGCCCAGCCACCCAGGAGTGGGTATTAGCCTATAATGATAGTTCCGGATCTGGAAATGTACGGTCGATATTGTAATGTTAAAAGCGTGTCGGACACTGCCTGCCATTGTGCTCACTGCACTTAGCTATGCCACGCTTCTGGAGGCCGATTCTATGCCTGGACAATCAGGCGTGAGTTCGTATGCAACTCCCATGCTGGCGGATAGCGGCAATCCATGGGCGCTTCCGGCGCCACAACCGGATCCCTACAGTGAATCAGCGCAGCCCTATCAGCGCGGCTCACACTTTATTACGCCCGAGGAGATGAATTCAATATACAAGCAACATGATCAAGCCAGGGAGCAAACGCGCGATGAAACATCGACCGGTCGCAGACATGAGCGACGCAATTATTCACCGGGAACCAGTTTTGATCCATTGCTGCCCGGTACCATGTATCCCGGCGTCGAGGGCGGTATTTATTCCCCCTATGGTATGAGTCCATTTTATACACCGTATAACTATAACAACGTGGCACCCTTTATTTATTAACAGAAACTGCTGACTACAGCCCATGCCGAGTGATCGATATGAGTAACCGGCGTTGGGTATCCCCCTCTAATCAATGCTTGCTTTTCAGAGGGATTAACGAGGTATACAACATGAATACACTATTCAGGCTTGCAATATTCGCTTCAGCAGTCGGTATTGCAGCACTTCCATTGAGTGCGAGTGCAGGATGGAACGGCCCCTGGGACTGGAACGATGGTCCTGGCTGGGGCAATAATAATAACAACAATAATAATTGGGGCAGTAACTGGGGGCCGATGGATGGCTTCAGTGATGCCATGAGTGACGGTTCCGGTAACGGTGATTTCGATATGTCCTTTTCCGGTAAAAGCAAAAACCAGTACCGGGGCAATGGTCGTGGTTACGGCAATGGCAGTAACAGTTACAACAATGGCAATAGCTATGGTAACGGCAATGGTTATGGTCCATATGCTGCACCCGGTGGTTATGCACCTTATGGTCAGGCTCAGCAGGGCATGCCTTACGGTGCGGCACCCTACGGGGCTGCGCCAGTGTATCGGTAACAGCCGTTGATAAACCGGCGCCCTTCGACCAGGGCGTCGGGTTTTATGCAGTGGATTAAAAACTTAAATGAGCGTTTGAAAAAAATGAAGTTGTTAGTGTTGCCTTTATTAATAATCCTGGGAGTTTCAAACACTGTTTTCGCGGTGTCATTTTCTGCCGATGCAGTCCAGATTCGCGACGGGCAATTCAGCCATTCAAGGATGTTCTGGTCGCAGGGCAACGTGCGTTTCGAATATCTCGAAGACGGCGTACCCATGGTGCAAATCGTAGATAAAACTAAATCAAAAATTATCTGGCTCGATACCGAAAACAAAATATTTATCGAGCGTGAGCTCGAAAACGCGCATCCGCCGGAGCTGACGGTCAAGAGTAAACAGCTGGATAAAAATCCGTGTGCGGTTTTTGTCGGTGCCGAGTGTACGCGCCTGAAAGAGGTTGTCATCAATGAGCGTAATGCGGTCAAATGGCTGATTACCCTGAATGTGCAAGGTGAAGACCGGCACGTATTTCAATGGCTGGATAAAAAACTTAATATACCATTGCGACAGCAAAATCCGGATGGGTCGATGCTGGACGTTGTGGTTCAGGAAAATCTTGAAATGAACGGGCGCAAAGTTCGCAAACATGAAATTTATGCGGTTGGCCCGGATGGAGTTCGCAACCACTCAATTCAGTGGCACGATGCAGAACTTGAAATTGTGCTTCGCCAGCAAAACGATGACGGCACTATGGATGAATTACGTAACATCAAAGTTGAACAAATCGGCAATGATAAATTTTCAATTCCAAAGGATTACAAGCAGTTTGATGCATCTAAACTGACGCCGCGGCCCGAAGCAATCGCTAACAAGAACCAGCTTACTGATTAGGCGAACATTATGTTGACAGTTGTAGGAAACCTCAAAGGCGGCACCGGGAAAAGTACAGTCGCATTCAACCTCGCGGTCTGGCTTGCGCATGGCAAGCACGGTGTAGTGACATTTGATCTCGACCCCCAGGCCACGCTTACCGATGTCTGTGAAGTGCGACGGGAAGACGGATTTGAACCTGTGGTATCGGTTTCCAGCAGCATCGCCGAGCTGGAAGCGCTGGTGAAAGCAAAGGGGTCACAACCGATTATCGCCGATGTCAGCGCCACCAATATGCCGGACCTTGAGAAGGCCGTCATGCTTGCCTCGCGTGTACTGATTCCCATTCAGCCGAGCCAGGCGGATATCTGGTCTACGCAACGCTTTTTGAAAATTATCGGCAAGATTGCAGATAAAAGTAATACCAAAATACAGGGTTTCATTAACCGAGCGGACACGCATATTGCAGTACGCGAAACGGATGAAGCTGAAGAAGCCTTGAGAATGCTACAGGGTATTGAAGCGTTGAAGACGCGACTGTATCAGCGAACTGCATACCGTCGCTCATTCAGTGAGGGCCTGGCGGTATTCGAACTCGACCCGATGGGCAAGGCGGCACAGGAAATGAAGCAACTGGCCAAACTTTTGTATTAAGGAAACTCTGAAGAATTAAGCGTTTCCTTGCAGCACATGGATGTACTGCCATTTTCAGTCACCGTGGTGGTTGAAAATGAAGTATTCAGCAGAATCGCATTTTGCTGAATACGTTCTCAGATAATTCATGGATGATTTAATCAGGGCTTTATTAAAAACAATACCGCCGATTTAGCAGGCGGGTTTATATAGCAACGCGGAGTACGACATGAAATTCTTTCGCTGGATGTTGAGCAATCTCATTCTAATTATCATTGTCCTTTCACTAATATATGTGTATGTCTACTGGGATGACCTCGCAGGTGAAGACACGCCGGCCGGCAAAATTATTGCCTCCCTGTCCGAGGAGTACACCGAAGTCCGGGATTTTGTAGCCGCGATAAAGGCTAAAAATAGTGGCGGTGAAACACCTTCAACCGAAGTGGTGGCAGATGAGGCCACCGATTTAACGCTTGCTACGACAGAGCAGTCGGCCACAGCTGGCAGTGAAACGCTTGCATCTGCAGTGCAGGCAGATAATTACTATAAAGCGCCTGCACCCGCACAGCGTGCCGGCAATTACTACAAAGCGCCGTCACCAGCGCCAGTTCAATCATCGGATAATTATTACAATGCTCCGGCGCCGGCGCCCGTACAACCGTCCGCTAATTACTACAATGCACCTGCGCCCGTACAGCCGTCTGGTAATTACTATAATGCACCCGCACGTCGTGCCGGCAATTACAACAATGCGCCGTCACCAGCGCCCGTGCAACCATCCGGCAATTACTACAATGCACCGACTACAGCGCCTGCGCCAACTGCCAGTGAATCCTCTGCAGAGATGGTCGATGAGCCTGCGTTGACTACTGATACACAAGCGGCGGCCACAGAGTCTTCTCCTGATGAGGCGGCGATGGAAGAACGCTTTGTTTCACCGGAAATAGAGCGGGCGCTCAATCGCGTGAGCCTTGACGGTAAAATCAGTGGCGGTACCGCGGAGCCGGATCTGCCTTCAGGCTCAACGCCAGCCATAGCCCAGCCGCAGCCTGACCAGGCCGCTACGTCAGAACAACCGTCTGCTACGAACCAGGCAGGCAACACAGTCACAGGCGTCAGCGGTATCGATGCACAAACCCGGGCGCTCTGGCTGGATGCGAGGCGGGCCTTCCTCAAGCGTGATTATGAAACCTGCGAGCGCAATTATGAAAATCTGATTGCGGCCAACAAGGACAATATGGATGCCTATGGTGAGCTCGGTAATGTCTATTTCAACCAGGGAAAACGCGAGAAAGCCGCAGCCGCCTATTATGAAGCTGCCGCTATTATGATCAAACAGGGCCAGATAAGGCGTGCCGCCAGTCTCAGTGGCCTGTTACATCATCTCGATCAAGCCAAAGCCCAGCAGCTGAAATCACTGATTGACAGCGCCATGCAACCATCAAGTTAATCCGGGGGGGATACCATGTTTTACACATTACGAAACTTATTAGCGCTTGTCGGTCTGATAGTGATTGCAGCCATTATTTACGCGGCGATCAAATTTGAGCCGGCCTACCGGGTATTCCAGAGCTTTGATGAGAAAGCACTGGAGGTTTACACCGAAATGGGCGAGCGACTGCTCGAAACCGGCAATATGGCCGAAGCCACGGTGTGGAAGCGCCAGGTTGACGAAGGCCTGTCAGCCGCCGAGGTCGAAGAAGTGATGAAATTCGTCGCCAATGAGCACAACATTAAAAATGTGGGTGAATTGCCGCTGTACCAGGAAATAAAGGCGATGAGCGGTAAAGATCACCGTTATGTGAAGATTTTCATGTTCTGTAATGCGCTGACGGCTTCGCGCATGATGGCCTATAGCGATGCCTTTTCTGCCTATCTTCCTTGTCGTGTGTCAATGTTGGAGGATAAAGATGGCAAGCTCTGGCTCTATACTCTAAACATGGATGGTATGATATACGGTGGAACGCCATTGCCGCCTGCTCTGAAGGAGGAGGCAATTGGTGTTAAAACAATTATCCTTGATATTATGAATCGTGGCGCAACAGGTGAGTTCTAGATATGTCTGACGAAGACGGCAAGACCAAAAAACCAGGCGCGGATGCAGGTAAAAAAGCCGCACCCACGCGGGAGACCGTCGAGGCTGAAAAGAAGGCGATTGACGAGATAATTACCAAGCACTCGGAGTCCGGCGAAAAGAAAAAAAAGCTGGATGAAATCAGCAAAAAAGCCGCGGATGATATTATCAAGCGCAAGCCCACCGCTTCCGAGAAGCACAAGGTTGCCGAGGAAATCAAGAAAAACGCGCACGCGGCGCGGCAAAGTGCCCAGGTCAAAATCCTGGGGCAGTCTTACGTCAGCGACCCGAATGCGCAGCTGGAACGCCTGGCCGATACCTTTGACGCCAGTGCCCGCCGCTGGGAAATGGTGGTCTACCCGACACTGTTTGCGTTTATCCTGCTTGCCGGTTATGGCTTCTACCTGATTTACCACCTGACACACGATATCGCGGTGCTGTCACAAAGCGTGACCCGCATGGCGACCATTATTTCTGACGCGACGCCAAAAGTGACCAAGGACATGCGTGATATGTCGGGTAACATCAGTGCCATGTCGATTGAAATTAATTCCATGTCTAACCAGATGACCAGCCTGACACCCATGAACCAGAACCTCGCGCACATGACCGGCACCATGGCCGCCATGAACCACGCGGTTTACGGTATGCAGCGTGACCTCGGAGGTATGAACCGTACTGTTTCGGGCGGTCCATTCGGATTCATGAATGATGCCATGCCTTTCCAGTCCAATTCGTATAACAGGCCGCCACCGCCGTTACCGCCGATGATTATGCAGCAACCCATCATCCAGCCGGTGATTCCACGCGCCAATCCGAGTAGCCAGAATGTGCCAGGCAATGCGCCCCAGGCTGATCCTGCTGCAATTCGTGTGAGCAACTAAACCAAAGTTCATGCTAAATCGGCCCGATAAATCGATTCGTAATCGTCTGGTTAAGCTTGAGGCGCATCTTGAGAACGAAAACCCGCTGCTGCTTGAATCGGTAGTTCGTTTTAAGAAACTGGATCGTGTCGCCTACCGTATGGGGCTGCTGGAAACCACCGAGTCCTATGCGACCCGGATTCCGTGGTGGCCGCTGGTCGCCATCCTGGGTACCTTTTCCGCCGGTAAATCATCCTTTATCAACCAGTTGCTCGGCCGCAAGCTTCAGTTCACTGGCAACCAGGCGGTCGATGACAAGTTCACGGTGATCAGTTATTCCACCGGTGAGGATGGCCGCGTACTGCCCGGTGTAGCGCTCGACTCCGATCCGCGGTTCCCGTTCTATCAAATGAGCGATGAAATCAACAAGGTCGCTGAAGGCGAAGGCAAGCGCATCGATGCCTACCTGCAGATGAAAACCTCGAGCTCTGAAAAACTCAGCGGTAAAATCATTATTGATTCGCCCGGGTTTGACGCAGATGATCAACGCAATACCATCCTGCGGCTGACCGACCATATTATTGATCTTTCTGACCTGGTACTGGTGTTTTTTGATGCGCGCCATCCCGAACCCGGTGCCATGCAGGACACGCTTGACCATCTTGTGCGCGATACGATTGCGCGCAGCGACTCGGAAAAATTTCTCTACATCCTCAACCAGATAGATACCGCCGCAGGGGAAGACAACCCTGAAGCCGTGGTCGCTGCCTGGCAGCGCGCACTTGCAGCAAGGGGTTTAACCGCGGGTCGCTTCTACACCATTTATAACGAGCAGGCCGCAGTACCGATCCAGGATGAGGCGGTGCGCAAACGTTTTGAAAGCAAACGCGACACCGATCTGGCGGCTATCAATGAGCGCCTGCACCAGGTCGAGGTCGAACGTTCATACCGCATTATTGGCGCGCTGCAGAATATCGCCGAAGATATCGAACACGATGTTGTACCGAAGCTGACCGAAGCGATGAATCGCTGGATGCGCCTGGTGTTGACCATGGATGCCGTCATCTTTGGCAGCGTGCTATCGCTGCTGTTACTCATCAGCCTGTGGTTCAGTCCCTGGGGATTGTTCAGCATGGATTTCAGTGGCCAGCCCTGGCTGTCTGCTCTAAAGCTGGCCGTGATTGCAGGATTTGTGCTGGGTGTGCATTTCAGTATGCGTCGTATTGCCGCGCGTCGAATCGCCAGGAAATTACCGACAACACACCTGGCCGGCGATATCAGCCAGGCGTTCATGCGCAACACACGGGTTTTCCGCAGTGTTTTCCAGCCGGTGCCAGTGGCGTGGTCATCGCGCACCAAACGCCTGTTGCACAGTGTTATTGCTGATGCCAGTGGCCTGATTCAAACCATGAATGATCGTTTTACCAATCCATCGGGCAAACCGAAGAAGCCTGTCGATGAGCCTGCTAAACAGGCTGCCGGTGTGGTCTCAGTGGTGAGCAACGAAACCGATATTGATAAAGATAGCCAGAACAAAGCTGCTGTTGAAACAACCCAAAGCAGCAGCACAAAAGTCAGCTAGTTATTCAGTAACACTCAGTTGTGCAGCGCCAGTCGTTGCCCGAGTTTCACGTCTGCTGCCGCAGTGATTGCCGCATCCCATGTCACGCCTTCACTCGCAAGTACAATGACTGTGGAGCCGAGATTGAAACGTCCCATTTCTTCGCCACGTTCAAGCCGTATATTTTTGCCCGTGTAATCAAACCGGGCGATGCCACCGTGGTTGCTTTTCACCCGCCCGTGCCAGACGGTGTCCGTTTCCGAAACATTGATCGCGCCGACCAGGACCAGTGCCATCGGGCCGTGCTCGGTATTGAAGTGGCACACCACGCGCTCGTTGCGCGCAAACAGGCGCGGGATAGCATTCACGGTATGCGTGGCCACGCTGAAGAGTCGGCCCGGCACATAGGTCATCTGCTGCAGCTCGCCAGTCAGCGGCATGTGTATGCGGTGGTAGTCGCGCGGCGATAAATACAGGGTGGCAAATGCGCCGTTGCTAAATGCTGCGGCACGGGTTTCGTCGCCGCCGAGCAGTTCCAGCAGGCTGTAATCACATCCCTTGGCCTGAAAAATCCGGCCCTGTTCAACCCGCCCAGCCTGGCTGACGGAGCCATCGACCGGGCACACCCAGCTGCCAGGCGTGGAATCCAGCGGCCGGGATTCGGCCTTGAGCGCGCGGGTAAAAAACGCATTCAGGCTTTCATAGGCGTATTTGTCTTCGATCACCGCTTCTTGCATGTTGACCGGGTGGAGCCGGGTATACGTCCTGATCACGAAATTCTTTACTGGCCGCAGGCGGATGCGTGCAAGTTTGAACATCAGCCAGGAAATCGCGTGATGCGGCAGAATATAAAACGGCCAGGCGAGCAGGCGCTCGCGCAGGGTTGCGGGCATGGTCACAATCAGTGGTGTCCGTTGCCGGCGTAGCCGGTGGCTTTTTTAACAGCGACATCGAAGCGCGAAGTATTGCCGTCAGCCAGGGTAAAGATCAGCTGGGTGCTGTCGCCGGCTTTAAAGGCGCGCGCGGGATTGAACAACATCAGGTGGTAACTTCCGGGCTTGAGTTCAAAATGGCCATTGGCAGGCACGCTGATACCGGTCTGGCGCAACATGCGGGCGATGCCGTCTTCGTGCACGGTGCGATGAATTTCGATGCTGGAAAAATCTGCTGAAGCCACTTTGGTGATTTCAAGCGGTTTATCAGTCGGGTTTTTGATATCCATATACCCGGCCATTACCTTGCTGGCGGGAGGCGCTTCGGCGATCCAGGCGTTTGCTATCTGCAGCCCGGGCTCGGCGAACGCGCATGCCGACAGCAGTAACAGGCCACACAGCAGGTTGAACTGGCGTATGGGTGGATGGTTCAGGACAGTCGTGATCATATTCATAATGGGGCAGGATTATAGAGGTTGACGGATAGTGTATAAAGCGTTTTTGACTGCGCAGCAGCGCGATGTCCGCTAGAATGCCGACTGAACAATCAGGACACTATGTGAAAAACCCGACCGAACAACTGCATTCTATACGAGACTTTGTCCGCTGGGGCGTCAGTCAGTTCAATGCCGCCGAGCTGGGTTTTCACCAGGGCATGCCGAGTGCGCTCGATGAGGCGGTTTACCTGTGCCTGGCTGCGCTGCATCTGCCGCCGGATTTCGGTGCTGCCTGGTTCGACGCAGTACTGACCCAGGATGAAAAGCTGCGCGTTTTCGAGTTTTATCGCCAGCGCGTAGAGACCCGCAAGCCCGCGGCCTATATCACCGGTGAGGCCTGGTTTGCCGGGATGAATTTTCATGTCGACGAGCGCGTACTCATCCCGCGCTCACCCATCGCCGAACTGATTGAACAGCGCTTTGCGCCCTGGGTGGATGTAGAGTGTGTGCGCGAGATCCTCGACCTGTGTACCGGCAGCGGCTGCATCGCCATCGCCTGCGCTGATGCGTTCCCGGAGGCGCGCGTGGTCGGCAGTGATATCTCGATCGATGCGCTCGCGGTGGCGGAAGATAATCGCCGCCTGCACGGCATGGAGGCGCGCGTCGAACTGATCCAGTCCGACCTGTTTGTCGATGTGCCGGAACGTGAATTCGACATTATTGTCAGCAATCCGCCCTATGTTTCCAGTGCAGAAGTCGCCGCCTTGCCAAACGAGTTTGAGTACGAGCCGACAGGCATTGCACTCGAGGCAGGTGAAGACGGCCTCGACCTGGTGATCCCGATGTTGCAAAGTGCGCGCGATTTCATGTCTGATGAAGGCATCCTGGTTATCGAAGTCGGTTATACACGTCCAGCACTGGAAGCATGTTTTCCAAATGTGCCGTTCACCTGGCTGGATTTTGAGCGCGGCGGCGAAGGTGTTTTTTTGCTGACCGCCGAGCAGCTGGAAATGAGCCAGCCGGACTTTGATGCTGCCTGA
>JBATHJ010000345.1:0-4209 GCA_049666625.1 Gammaproteobacteria bacterium
CCGCGTTTGTAAATGAAGACGGCACGCGTAAATTCCGCGACTACCCCGACTTCATCGTCAACTATGAAACTTCACCCGGTTCGGGTATCGGTTTTCTCGCCGGCTGGCGCGGCAAGGGCGGCGAAAAATTCATGAAAGGTGAGCCCAATCCAAAACAATGGGAAATGTACGAAAAGAACAACTGCGTGTTCCATTACGAACTGCCCAAGTCGTATCAATACATGCGCAACTGGAACCAGGGCTATCTCGAATGGGCCAAGCGCCACAGCCTGACGCGTTATGTCGAGCCGATCAATATTCATATTTATTCCGAAGTGCTGCAAAAATTCCGGCTTGCTGCACAGGGCAAATCGTTTGGCAAACAGCCGCCGGAACGTTTGCGCGCACGTATTAACGAACATTTTGATCCGCTGCCGTTTTATTCGGAACCGCTGGAAACCCTCGCCACCGATTTACGCAAATACCCGTTGAACGCCATTACCCAGCGGCCGATGGCGATGTACCACTCGTGGGATTCACAAAACGCCTGGCTGCGACAAATTCATACGCACAATTACCTGCACGTGAATTCAAAAACCGCGCGCGCCGCCAACATCGAAGACGGCGGCTGGATGTGGGTGGAATCCATGCACGGCAAAGTGCGTTGCATGTGCCGTTATTCCGAAGCGGTTGAACCCGGCACGGTGTGGACCTGGAACGCGATTGGTAAAGCCTCCGGCCAATGGGGCCTGAGCAAAAACGCCAATGAATCGAAAAAAGGTTTTCTACTCAACCACCTTATTAGTGAAGAGCTGCCCGCTAAAGCCGATGGCAGCCGTTTTTCAAACTCGGATCCGCTGACCGGGCAGGCCGGCTGGTACGATGTGCGCGTGCGCATTTACCCGGCTGCCGCCAATGAACCCGAAGTTACCTATCCACAGTTTGATGCACCGGACAAAATGCCCGCGAGTAAAACACGTCGCAAAGCGGTGCGCTGGCTGAAATATTTTGCCGGTGGGAGAAAATCATGAAACAGCTCGCACTCGTCATCGACCTGAATGTGTGCGTGGGCTGCCATGCCTGCGTCACCAGTTGCAAGGAATGGAATACCTCCGGCAGCGCCGGTTTCATGTCGGACTTTAATCCTTATGCCGAAGACCCGACCGGTACTTTTTTCAACCGCGTGCAAACCTTTGAAGTAGGCGAATACCCTAATACGCAAACAGTGCATTTTCCCAAAAGCTGTTTGCACTGCGAAGAGCCGCCGTGTGTCACGGTATGCCCGACCGGCGCGAGTTATAAACGCGAAGAAGACGGTATTGTACTGGTCGATTATGACAAGTGTATCGGCTGCAAATATTGTTCCTGGGCCTGCCCGTATGGCGTGCGCGAAATCGATGAAAATCTCAAGGTGATGAAAAAGTGCACCCTGTGTGTCGACCGCATCTACGATGAGTCATTGCCAGAAGCAGAACGCAAACCGGCATGCGTGCTCGCCTGCCCGACCAGCGCGCGCCTGTTTGGTGATGTCAATGATCCAGACTCGAATGTGTCAGTTAACATCCGCGAAAACGGCGGCTACCAGCTAATGCCGGAATGGGGCACCAAGCCTGCCAACCATTATCTGCCGCGGCGCAAGACCAGCATCACGATTCACCGTGATGAACTCACCCGGGTAGACAATCCGCTGAAGAAAGAACGCCAGCTACCCATGCCCGGTAAAGACGAACAAACGCTGGACGATATCACCAGCTGGTAACCACACAGGAATTAGTATGCATCCCGCATTTTCAGTTATTTTTCTCACCACCCTGATCGGTGTCGGCCAGGGGCTGTTCCTCGCACTATACACCGGCCAGCTGTATTCGGTATTTAATGTATTGCCGGTTCAGGATTCTCACAGTTTTTACGGCTTTGGCAGTTTGCTTGCGCTGGTGTTTCTGGGCGGTGGTTTGCTGGCATCATTTTTCCATCTTGGCCACCCGGAACGCGCATGGCGTTCGGCTGCAATGTGGCGCACATCGTGGTTATCACGTGAAGTGATTGTGCTGCCCGCCTTCATGGGCACGACATTACTCTATGGCATTGTGCATTACTTTGATTTAAACCCGGTGCTGTTCAGCATCAGCGGCGCGTTTGCTGTCGATGTTTCTTTGATGATCGGTGCGATCAACACCTTGCTGGCATTTTCACTGTTTATCTGTACCGCCATGATATATGCCTGCATCAAGTTTTTGCAGGAATGGGCCAGCCCGTTAACGGTGATTAATTACACCCTGCTCGGCACTGCATCGGGTTTCACCCTTGCGGCACTGTTTGCGTCTTTTGCACAATCCGAGCTGGTCAGCTTTTATGCCAGCTGGGCAATTATTATTACCCTGGCCGGCTTCGTCACACGTATTGCGTCGCTGATTCGTAATGCTCAAATAAAATATAAATCCACACTTGCGACTGCTATCGGCATACGTCATTCAGAGATCCAGCAAAAATCTCGCGGCTTTATGGCAAGCTCATACAATACCCGTGAATATTTTCATGGTATGTCGATAGTGTTCATGAAAAACATCAAGTGGCTGTTTCTGGTGCTGGTGTTCGCCGTTCCCGTTGCGCTGCTGGCGGCAGGCCTGTATCAACCGGCGATCGCGGTGTTCCTGCTGGCGTTCTTTGTGCAGTATGTCGGACTGCTGGCAGAGCGCTGGTTTTTCTTCGCCCAGGCCAACCATCCGCAGAACCTGTATTACCAGACGATCTAGGACTCCGCGGATTTCTTCGGGTAGTCGAAATTGATCAACATACCTGTGCTGATATCAGCCCAGCGGGATGATTCAAATTGCAGGTAACACACGCCGCAGGTGGGTACATTGTCTATGTGCTCGCCGCACAACTGGTTAACCAAAGCTGTAATCGCAGGATTGTGGCCAACGCATAAAATACGCTGGTTTGAATTATCGAACTGCTTAATCTGTTGCAGCAAGCTTTCATCATCAAAACAGTATAGATTGCGCTCCAGTTTTATTGCTGATTGCTTATAGCCGAGCTCGTGCGCAATCAGTTCAGCCGTGTTGCGTGCGCGCTCGGCCGCGCTGCTGATAATCAATTCGGGTTGATATGGCCCATTTGCAATACGCCTGCCCATCTGTGGCGCATCGCGCAGTCCACGCGGATTTAATGGGCGCGCTATATCATCATGTGCCGGCACATCCCAGCTTGATTTTGCATGCCGAACAAGTATCAGCTGCTTCATTTATATAATACTTATTCCGGCACACCCTGCCAGAGCATTTCATAGCCAAGCTCATAGGTTTCATCACAGAACTCTGCCAGTTCAGAAAACTTTTCCTTGAATATTTTATCGGCGTGGGATTTTTCGTGCTGGTCAAAAGATTTCCAGAAGGTCACTATCGCGAGCTCGCCCTGTTTTATTTTGGCGGCTATATTGTTATCACCTGGCGCTTCACCTACCGAGCCTTCGTCCGAAATAAAGCCGGAATACTTGTACACCTGGCCACCGATGAAGCCACCTTTGTCATCGCCATAGGTGTTTTTTACCACGTTGCACATTTCGCCCAGTACCAGTTCGACATCTTCTATCTTGACGCCATCCTTGAGATCGACAACATTGAAAAGCATGACACAGCCAAATGGAATCTGTATTGGTTCAAACATATTACCCCCAGAAATATTTAGATTAAATACGGCCCGACGCATTCTTGCATCTGCCAGAAGTAGTCATTGTACTCCGACGCACTTGAAATTTTCCCCAGAAATCATGGTTATTACATTGTTGAAACAATTGCCGGAAGCCTGATCAACCGACCAGCTGCTTGAACTCTGGTGTATCAGTCGTGTCTGTATGCGGACGCTAACGACACGGACTGCCATGTTTCGCTGTTTCCATATAATTCTGATTGTTTTTTTCCCGCTGATCCTGTCGGCCAGTACAGTACAGCCGGTTGAATCAGAGCGCGTTAGTACGCAGCAGGGATATAGTGTTCTTAGAATATTTCTCGAGGACGAACAATACCTCACTGCTATTCGTTACTTTAAAACCGTGATCAGTTTTAGTGCAACCCGGCAACCGGTCGCGGACCTTGTCGATGATATTGCCGACATTTCTGAATATTCACTGGAGCAACTCGAACAACTGGCTGAAGAAAAACCAGAGATTCGTTTCAACCAGCTGAAAGAAAATTCAGTCGCTGTTTCGACGCTTGACAGCTTGCGCTATAC
>JBATHJ010000346.1:0-3919 GCA_049666625.1 Gammaproteobacteria bacterium
CACTCAATGCATAGAGTGCCAGTGGTAATGCAGCTAGTGCGGCGAGGGCGAGGGCGGGAAATATATTGAACGTAACACCAGTTGTGATCAGTATGATAGATGCAATCACAAACGCGAGGTACACACGGTTAGACGTTTTTGTGCCATGGACAATCGGCAGTGTCCTGCGTCCCGCGCTGGCGTCAGCTGCCATGTCGGGATACTGGTTCAACAGCAATACATTATTCACCAGGAAAAATGGCACACCGCCGGCGAGCAAAGCAGTGGCCGTGTAGTGGCCCTGCAAAACAAACTGTGTGCCTGCGACCATCAGCAGTCCAAAGCCTGCGCCGGGTGCGAGCAGGCATAGCACGGGATGGAGGTTGACCCAGCGCGTATAGCTCACCACCAGTACCAGCCCGGCAATGCCGATGGGTAAAATACCGGGGCCGTATAGCATGTACAGGTAAATGCCAATACCAGCGCAGGCCAGCAGGGTCAATATGCTGGCCAGCAGCACCGTGTTTGCCATGCCGGGATTTTCTGGTAATGCGCCGCTGCCGCCGCTAAACGGTGTTTTTGTTGTTAGTAAATCAAGCCCGCTTTTGAAATCCTGGTATTCATTCAGCAGGTTGACGCTGATGTGCGCCAGTAATGCGCCGATGAAAACCAGCGCCAGCATGCGCGTATCAATAGTTGACTGGTTTGCGATCGCGATGCTGGCGCCGAGAAAAATACACACCGGTGTCAGTACCAGGAAGGGGATGCGTGCTGAACGCATGATGGCAAGATAGTTCATAGATAATTCATAGGTAGTTCATACAGGCGGTACCGGTTTGTTCTGCACGCAGGTATCAACAGCTTGCAAACTGCGGCGTAATCCAGGGCAATAAATCACGATAGATTTTTGTTGAGCTGAATGACCTCGGTTTTTAGTTTCCTGCGCACCCTGATATTGAGTAGTTCAACCCCGACCGAAAATGCCATCGCGAAATAAATATAGCCCTTGGGCACATGTACATCGAAGCCTTCTGCAATCAGGGTGACACCAATCAGCATGAGGAATGACAGCGCCAGCATTTTAATGGTGGGGTTGGCGTCGACAAACTCACCAATGGGCCGGGCTGCAAAAATCATCACCACCACCGATAGCAGGATGGCAATCACCATGATACTGACGTGCTGCACCAGTCCAACCGCGGTGATCACGGAATCGAGCGAGAACACGATATCCAGCAATCCGATTTGCACGATGACAGACAGGTAACTGCTTTTCGATGGACTCGCCTGGTCTGGGTGGATAATTTCCAGGCTGTTATGGATTTCGTGGGTGGACTTGGTTAACAGGAACAGCCCGCCGAGAACCAGGATTACGTCACGTCCGGAAATCGCGTTATCGAAAATAGTAAACCACGGGCTTACCAGGCCCATCACCCAGACGATACTGAGCAATAATGCCAGTCGTGACAGCATGGCCAGTATCAGCCCAAACTGTCGCGCACTGTTGCGCTGATGACTCGGTAATTTTCCCACCAGGATGGAAATGAAAATAATATTATCGATACCCAGCACGATTTCTAATGCAATCAGTGTGCTAAGTGCGATCCAGGCTTCCGGTTGTGTTACCCATTCAAACATAAGTGTCTCACGCGGGTTGTGGTGATTGGGTGGATGGTGCTTGTTTGTGCCTGCCCGCGGGTGCCGCAGCTGGTGCGTGCCTGCTTATTTTACACAGGCTTTTTTATAAAGGCGCTTACATTGTTTCAGCAGGCTGGCGTGTTTTTTATTTAACAGCTGGCGCGACTGCTGCCAGGTCGACGGGCTTGCCAGCTGTGGCTGGCTGGCGAGCTGTTGTTGCAGGGTGGATTCCAGTACGCATAAATCGTGAATATCGCCGAGGCGTTCGCCAAGCTTTTCGAGGGTTTTGTTCGGCAGGGGTGATTTACCGCTGACTGCGCGCAATGCTTCAGCCTGGTAATACAGTTGCTTGACCTGTTTACGCCATGAATGCAGGGCGATGCAGTCGGCTTGCCTGATCAACAGGTCGGCATTTTTGCAGGTTTTCCGCAGTCTTTTTTTCAGGTAGTTGCGTATGTTTTTTACCCGGATATCGATCGGCGGTAATGCCTGGTAGGCGTTCAATATGTCAGTTGTCATGTGCTCGACCTGGTTGACATCGTATAGCTGCGGCAGGCTGGATTCGGCAATGCTGGTCCGGGTGCTGCTGAACAGCTGTAGCACGTCTGGCTGATCTACTTTTGCAATAATGCGATCGAGCAGTCCCAGCAAAACATCATGATCGCGGCAGGCAGAAAGAGCCTTGTTCAGCTGTTTCAGGTAATCATCCAGCTGCGCGAATTCCGGCTGGTGGCCGGTAAGTGCTTCGTGCAGTACCAGCATGGCGCGTATGCGTTTTATGGACACACGAATTTGATGGGTGTTTTCTTCGCCAGCGATCGTCTGATCGACATGCAGTCGGGTAATCGGCTTGATGTACTGGTCGAGCAGGGATTTACCGGGCAGGTGTTTCATTACATCGTTCGGTAGCCGAAGCGCCTTCTCAGGTCACGCAGGATGATATATATCCATGGCCACAGCAGTGCACCGACCAGGCTGGGTGCAAAATAAAGCCCGGTGTCAGGCGCCTGACCCATGATGCCATTCACCCACAATACCAGCAGCTGTTTTAATAATAATAAAAAGAAAAACACGATCGCCTGTTGCAGTAATGATGCCACGCGCAGACGCTGGTGCTGGCTATGCACGATATACACCGCGATGACCAGGCCGAGCGCATGCTGGCCAAGCAGGGCGCCGTGGGTGACGTCGAGCATCAGTCCAAGTCCCCACGCGATGGTTACACCAAAACTGGCAGGCAGCGCCATCACCCAGTAGATCAATACCAGTGTTACCCAGTCAGGCCTGAATGCCTGTGCCCATTCAGGCAGCGGCATAATCGTCAGCATGAACGCGGCGATGATGGTGAGTGTGCTGATGCGCGCGTTGTTATTCATCGTTGCTCACATTTGTGGCCGGCGTTTGATCAGCCGGGGTGGCGTCCCCTGCTGTGGGCTTTTCGGCCGGTTCAGCTGCAGGTTCGACCACAGGTAGTTCATCCACCGGCGCTTCGGTTTCTGTCGGCGGGTTGTGCCAGACCAGCAGAACTTCGCGACTGCGATCGAGCCGCGCGAGTGGTTCGGCGCGCACGTTTACAAACGGTTCACCCATCGGGCGTTCAATATGGGTAATTTTTGCCACCGGGTAATTGGGCGGGAAGCGACCGCCCAGCCCGGAGGTAATCAGCAGGTCACCTTCGCGCACGTCTGCATTGTGTGGAATATGTCGCAGGTCGAGATAATCAATTTTACCGGTGCCGAATGCCACTGCTCGCAAACCGGTGCGGTCAATCTGTACCGGCAGCGCGTGGCTGGCGTCGGTGATCAGCATCATGGTGGAACTGCTGGCACTGACGTGCACAATCTGGCCCATGACGCCCTGTGCATCGATCACCGGCTGGCCGTCATACACATCGTCACGACTGCTCTTGTTGAGGATTAATAACTGGCGATAGGGATCGACGTCAACGCTCATGATTTCAGCCACCAGTACACGCTCACTGATCTTGGGCGTGGCGCTGAGCAGTTCGCGCAGGCGGGCGTTTTCTTTTTCGAGGATATCGAGTTTCTGCAATTGCACACGGCTCTGCAGATGGAGATCTTTTAACTTGCGGTTTTCATCGAGCAGGGTCTGGTGCTCGCTGAGGGTTTCGTCGCCCCAGTAGTACAGCCGGATAGGCAGGTCGATGGTGTATTGCAGGGGGTAGAGCAGGTGCGACAGGGCGTTGCGTACAATTTCCAGCTGGTGCCAGCGGTGGTCGGCCGTCATCAGAACGATAGACGCCAGGATCAGAACCAGTGTTCTGAAAAAAACCGGGGGCCCC
>JBATHJ010000347.1:0-11471 GCA_049666625.1 Gammaproteobacteria bacterium
GATCTACAGCAAGCGCCTGATCGAAACCCATTTCTGGATCGCCACCATCGGTGTGGTGCTGTACATCACTTCGATGTGGATTTCCGGCATCATGCAGGGCCTGATGTGGCGTGCGTTTAACTCGGACGGCACCCTGACCTACAGTTTTGTTGAAAGTGTGCAGGCGATGCATCCGTTCTATATTGTTCGCTTCCTCGGTGGTGCCCTGTTCCTCACCGGCATGTTGATCATGGCGTACAACATTTACAGAACTGTCTCGAGTGGCAAGGCTGTCACCACTGTGGTTTCAGCACCTGCAGCTGCACATTAGGAGAGCAACATGACTTTGCAAGAAAGAATCGAAACCAATGTTGGCCTGCTGATTGTCCTCGCGCTGTTCGTCGTCATCTGGGGTGGCATGGCGCAGATTGTGCCGTTGTTCTTCCAGGAGTCGACCACCAAGCCGGTCGAAGGTCTCGAGCCTTACACGCCGCTGCAACTGGCGGGGCGTGATATTTATATTCGCGAAGGTTGCGTCGGTTGCCATTCACAAATGATTCGCCCATTCCGTGCCGAGACCGAGCGTTATGGTCATTACTCGGTGGCCGGAGAATTCATTTACGACCGTCCGTTCCTCTGGGGTTCAAAACGCACCGGGCCCGATTTGCATCGTGTTGGTGGCCGTTATTCTGATGACTGGCATCGAGTGCACATGAATAACCCGCGTGACGTAGTGCCCGAATCCATTATGCCGAGTTACCCCTGGCTGCTGGAAAATGATCTGAATGATGCTGACATTCAGCACAAGATGCGCACATTGATTACATTGGGCCACCCCTATACCGAAGAGCAGATTAATAACGCACCGGCTGCACTTGAAGGCAAGAAAGAAATAGATGCCGTGATTGATTACCTGCAATCACTGGGTACAAAAGTGAAGGTGCGCAGATGATCGCCTATGTGCAGAGTGTCTGGACCGTGATTGCCTTCGTGCTGTTCGTGGGTATCGTTATATGGGCATTCAGCCGCGGCCGTAAAGAAGATTTTGATAAGGCTGCTAAAAGCGTGCTTGAAGATGACAAAATCATTCAAGACGGCAATGATAATATCAAGCAAGACAACAAAAGTGCGCAGCAGTAAGCCGAGAGAGGAGTAAACATGTCTGACTTCAATAGTGAATTCTGGAGCTGGTTCATCAATGCCATCGTCGTGATAGGCATCGTCTGGCTGTTAGTGCTGCTGCGGGTTAATTCCAAAGGCAAGCTGTCTGCGGACGGTAAAGCCGAGGCCACCGGGCATGTCTGGGACGGCGATTTGCAGGAGCTGAACACACCGCTGCCACGCTGGTGGTTATTCATGTTCTATATCACCATTGTTTTCGGCGTTGCGTACCTGGTGATTTATCCCGGCATGGGCAGCTTCAAAGGCATTGCCGGCTGGACCCAGCTCGGTCAATACGAAGCCGAAGTGGCCAAGGCCGATGCGTCTTTTGGTCCGCTGTACGATAAATTTCTCAAACAGGATATCGCTGTTCTGGCGGCTGATGACAGCGCCATGAAGACCGGCGAGCGGCTTTACGTGAACTACTGTGCAGTGTGCCATGGTTCGGATGCGCGCGGTGCCAGGGGTTTTCCTAATCTGCGAGACAACGACTGGCTCTACGGCGGTGAACCTGAAAATATCAAAACTACGCTCATGTATGGACGTGTCGGCGCAATGCCTGCATGGGAAGGCCCATTGGGTGGTGAGGAAGGCGTTAACCAGGTGGCCAATTACGTGATGGGTCTTTCAGGCCGTTCTGTCGACGAGGACCTGGCAGCAAAGGGCAAGGAAAAATACGATATGTTCTGCGTGGGCTGTCACATGCCGGACGGCACCGGTAACCAGGCCATCGGTGCGCCCAACCTGGCGAATAATATCTGGCTCTACGGCGGCACCCCGAGTGCGGTCAAGCACAGCATTGCCAAGGGCCGAAATGGACTGATGCCGGCGCACGGCGAGTTCCTTGGCGAGGCCAAGGTGCAGGTGCTGGCTGCTTACATATACAGCCTTTCACATAAGGCCGATTAATGGCTAACGCGGCGAAGGATGAGTGCGTACCCGTAATCCAGCGAGTGGTGGCCATTTTGTGGCCATCGTTTATCACCGCGGGTATCGCAACCATCCTGTTCTCCACCGCATTTGATCCCGACGATCTGTTTGTCGATTACGACATCAGTCGCCTGGGTGTATACAGTATCTGCTTTTTCGTTTTCTGGCTGTTTGGTGCGGTGACTGCACTGGCGACCTGTTTTTTCCTCATGCCCTGCAGTACGTTCAATAAATGTAAAACGCCGGCGAACGGCTCCTCACAAACCAAGTAAGCTATTAATGCCGGTCGCTCATGGAGACGATGCGTTCGCTAACGAATAACAGAATAAGGTAATAAACTGATATGTCTCAGTCAGAAGTTAAAACACCTGTTGCCGATGACGTCGAACAATCGCTCTATGCCAAGCGCAAGAAAATTTATCCGCGTGAAGTGCACGGCCTGTTCGCAGCTTTGCGTGCCACCGGTGTTGCGGTGTTGCTGGGACTGTATTACATCATCCCCTGGCTGCAGTGGGATGATCGCCAGATGGTGCTGTTCGATTTGCCGGCGCGCAAGTTTTACATCTATGGCATGGTGTTCTGGCCGCAGGATTTTTTCTATCTCACCCTGTTGTTAATCATCGCGGCATTGTCGCTGTTTTTTTTCACCGCGCTCGCCGGTCGTTTATGGTGCGGCTTTGCCTGCCCGCAAACCGTGTGGACGGAAGCGTTTTTATGGATTGAACGCAAAATTGAAGGTGACCGACCGAAACAGATGAAGCGCGACAAGGCGCCGCTGACATTTGCGAAATTTCGTATCAAGGCCACCAAGCACTTTATCTGGATTGCATTTTCCTTATTCACCGGGCTGACTTTTGTCGGCTATTTTTCGTCAATCCGCGAATTGACGCCTAATTTCTTCACGCTCAACACCGGCCCCTGGGAAACCTTCTGGATTATTTTCTACGGTTTTGCCACCTACGGTAATGCCGGCTGGTTACGTGAACAGGTGTGTACATACATGTGTCCCTACGCGCGTTTCCAGAGTGCCATGATCGACAAGGACACACTGATTATTTCCTACGACGTGGCACGCGGCGAACCGCGCGGTGCACGTAAAAAGAATATCGATCCAAAACAGAAGGGGCTGGGTGACTGTATCGACTGTACCATTTGTGTACAGGTCTGCCCGACGGGGATTGATATTCGCGACGGCCTGCAATACGAGTGCATTGGCTGTGCAGCCTGTATTGATGCCTGCGATGATGTCATGGACAAGATGGGCTATCCGAAGGGACTGGTGCGTTACACCACCGAGAGCACGCTGCAGGGAAAACAGACCCAGATATTTCGCCCGCGTATTATTGTCTACGGCCTGATCCTGATCGGTATTACCATCAGTGCGTTCTATGCGATTATAAACCGCACACCGCTGGCGCTTGATGTTATTCGAGATCGCAATACCCTCTACCGCGAAACCAATGACGGCCTGATCGAAAATGTGTATATCATGAAAATTATGAACATGGACAAGCGGGCGCATAGTTACAGCCTGTCTGTCGCAGGTGTTGAAGGAATCAGGCTGCGCATGGATATCGATGCGATTGATGTTGAGAGTGGCGAAGTCCTCGAAGTGCCGGTACGCGCGCAGCTCAGTGCAGAGGTGATTGAGAAACGCAGTAGTGAAATAGAATTTAAACTGGTCGCGAATGATTCAGCAGATTTGCACGTGACTGAAGAAGCGCGCTTTATCGGCCCGGTAGCAGAGCGCTAAACATGATGCCGGAGATCAATAGCATGCAAACACCCTGGTACAAACAACCGCTGGTATGGATGCTGATTGCGATACCGATGTCAGCCGTGATTGCCGGTGGCGTGACTATCTGGCTGGCCATTACCACCAGCGACGGCCTGGTGGTGGATGACTATTACAAGCAGGGGCTGGCGATTAACCAGGTGCTCAGGCGTGATCTCCGCGCCTCTGATTACCAGCTTGAGGCAACCCTTAACATAGTGCCTGAGCAGGGACTGGTCAGGCTAGATCTTAACAAAGGCGTGTTGCCCGATTACCCAGAACGCCTGCAAATGTCATTGCGACATGCGACCAGCGACGACAGTGATGTCAGTATTGAGCTGATACACGGCATGCAGAGCCAGTACATTGGTTATATGAAGCAGTCGCTGCCCGCGGGTGCCTGGTATATCGAACTGGGCAATGACGACTGGCGCTTAAATGCGCGCAGTCGGCTGGAAGATCTTGGCGTGGTCAAACTGCAGGCAGAGTCGCCAGCCAACTAGTCGCGACGCTGGCGCCGTCTGCTTGCAATCGGTGTCGGATAGTTATAAACCACCCAGTAGGTCGACACCACGAAAGTCAGAATGACCACTGTCTGAATCAGGCTGGATGCACTGGCACTAATAATGCCGGATGAAAACGCAGTGTAGGCAACCAGCAGGGAGAACTCGCTGGCCTGTCCCAGGCGCGCACCCAGTTCGGTAGAAAACCGCTCGCTTTCACCTATCAGTTTGAATCCCAGTCTGAATAATACCGGCTTGGCAATAATAATTACCACGGCGAGTGCTATCGCGGCATAAATGATGTTTTGCGAAAGCATGATATCGAACCGCGCACCAATCGAGAAAAAGAACAGGATCAGGAAAAAGTCCCGCAGGGGTTTTAGTTCTTCTGCAATGACAATGGCAACAGGAATGCTGGCGAACGATACCCCGGCGACAAATGCACCAATTTCATATGACAGGCCAAGATATTTTGCGGCGCCCGCGCCAATCAGCCCCCAGCCGAGCGAAAGTAAAAAAGTGTACTCACGGATGGTGTCGTATTTGACAAACAGTCGCGTCACGATAGTTTTCATTAACACAAACGCGACAACAGTGAACGCAGTGAGCTTGAGTAACAGCATCAAGGTGGTAACAAGCATCTGCTCCTGTTCACCGCCCACCATGAACAGAATCAGCACGATCGCCAGGATGTCCTGAAATAAAAGTACGCTGATCATCATTTCGCCGGTGTGGGCATGATGCAGTGTCGTAGTCGGTATTAGTTTGAGGCCGACAATGGTGCTGGAGAACATCATTGCCGCGCCGACAATAAGGCTGTCGGTGAGTGAAAAGCCGAAGCCGAGTACCACCCCCATGCTGATCAGCATAAACGCCAGTGAAGTGCCCAGGGTCAACAGGCTGGTTTTACCGAACAGGTGCAACAGGCGTTTGGGTTCAAGACTGAGCCCGATCAGAAACAGCAATAGAATAATACCGAGATGCGAGAGTTCTTCGATATGTGCATCATTTGCTATTACGCCAAATCCCAGCGGGCCAATGACAATACCGAGCGCGATATACGCCAGGATAATAGGCTGGCGCAGGTACAGGAACAGGGTCGAAAAAATGACCGCCCCGGCAAAGATGATAATCAGTTCAAGGATAAAATTGTCAGCGATCAATTCAGCAATCCTGTGTCCACGCTAGCGTTGCAGGGCAGTTAAGCAGTGACAATAACATATCATGCTTCAGGCCTGCGCAGGGGGGGCGCAGGCCGGGTGTATTGAAATCGCGAGGCGCAACACGACGACCGTTAACCCGGCCGGTCGCAAGCGTTCGGGTGATCAGTGCCTGAAATGGCGCATGCCGGTGAACACCATGGCCATGCCATGCGCATTCGCGGCGGCAATGACTTCGTCATCGCGCATCGAGCCGCCGGGTTGTATTACCGCAGCGACGCCGGCTTCATGCGCGGCATCAATGCCGTCGCGAAACGGAAAGAACGCATCCGATGCCATCACCGAGCCGGCGACTTCAAGCCCGGCGTGTTCGGCCTTGATGCCGGCGATACGCGCGCTGTTGATCCGGCTCATCTGTCCGGCGCCAACACCAATAGTCATATTCTTGCGGGCATACACAATCGCGTTTGATTTAACGAACTTGGCAACCCGCCAGCTAAACAGCAGGTCATCCATTTCGTCGTCTGTTGGTTTGCGATCGGTCACCACCTTGAGTTCATTGTGTAATGCAAGGTCGGCATCCTGTACCAGCAGGCCACCGTTGACGCGTTTGAAATCCAGTCGCGGTTTAGAAGATGTCCATGCGCCGCACTCGAGCAGGCGCACATTTTTTTTATCTGCAATCACTGCCGCGGCTTCTGCGCTGACGTGGGGGGCAATGATGACTTCGACAAACTGGCGTTCGACAATGGCTTTCGCAGTCGCGGCGTCGAGTTCGCGATTGAACGCAATGATGCCGCCGAATGCGGATTCCGGGTCAGTACTGTAAGCGCGGTCGTAAGCTTCGAGCAATGAACCGTCGATTGCCACACCGCAGGGATTTGCGTGTTTTACGATTACGCAGGCCGGTGCTTCAAACTGTTTGACACACTCCAGTGCAGCATCGGTATCACCGATGTTGTTATACGACAATTCTTTGCCCTGCAGTTGCCTGGCGGTTGCGACGCTGGCTTCGGCGGTATTTTTTTCAGTGTAGAACGCGGCGTTCTGGTGCGGATTTTCGCCATAACGCATTTCCTGCGCCTTGTTGAACTGCAGGTTTATTGTGCGCGGAAATTCATCTTTGCTGCCGTCGCTGCGAATTCGGCCGAGGTAATTGGCGATCATGCCGTCGTAATGCGAGGTGTGTTCAAAGGCTTTGACTGCCAGGTCAAAACGTGTCGCATCGCTGATGAAGCCCCCGGTATTTTTCATGTCTTCGAGAACACGTGCATAATCGGCCGGATCAACCACGATGCCAACGTAGGCGTGGTTTTTTGCTGTTGCGCGTACCATCGCCGGGCCACCAATGTCGATGTTTTCGACCGCGTCTTCAAAGCTGCAATCAGGTTTCGCAACTGTGGCTTCAAACGGATAGAGGTTGACCACGACGAGATCAATGGGTGCTATGTCATTGGCTTTCATCACGCCGTCGTCGATGCCGCGTCGGCCAAGAATGCCGCCGTGAATTTTTGGGTGCAGCGTTTTGACACGACCGTCCATAATCTCGGGAAAGCCGGTGTGTTTCGATACTTCCATTGCCGGAATAAAATTTTCGATCAGCAAACTCGCGGTGCCGCCAGTGGAAAGAATTTCTACGCCCTGTTCATGCAGGGCCCTGGCAAATTCGACAATGCCGGTTTTATCAGAAACGCTGATGAGTGCGCGACGAACAGGACGGGGTGTGGATGCTGACATGAGGTGCCTTTAGTGCGGGTTGCTGAAAGGCGCGCATTATACCCGAAAGAGACCGGGTAATGAAAAATGAATAGTGAAAAATTAAAAATTAAATTATTAAAAACAGGTAGTTATGAGCATATTGCAGGGTGGTGAAATAGCTGCGGGAATTGCGCTAATGCGCGCAGTCCTGCTGCATTGAAAGATTATTTCGAGAGATCGTACTGGCGTAACTTCTTGCGCAGGGTGCCGCGATTCAGGCCGAGGTATTCCGCAGCTTTTGACTGGTTGCCGCGGGTATGCTCGAGCACGGCTTCGAGCAGCGGGCGTTCGATCTGTTTCAGTACCAGTTCGTACATGTCGTGCGGCGTGGTGCCGTCGAGTTCATACAGATAACGCCGAATGGAATGTTTCACAGCATTGTAAAGCTGTGAAATTTCCTGTTGTTCAGTGTGTGCGCTTTCTTCAAGCATGGGTGATGATTGTTTCATGCCGCCAGTCGTTTGTTATTAGAGTTATTACGCAGAAAGTCCGATACCATTTCGAGCTGCAGGGGAGCCGATTCGACCTGGTTGATCGCTTTCCAGAACATGTTTGCAAGTGGGTGTTGTGCACAGTACCAGCCAATATGTTTACGCGCAATTCGTACACCCTTTTCCTCGCCATAAAAATCATACAGGTTTTTAAGGTGCTTGACCATGACTCGTTCTGTCTCGCAGGCAGTTACCGCACAAGCGTGTTGTCCGTGCTCAATAAAATGCAATATCTGTCTGAATATCCATGGGTTGCCCTGCGCGGCGCGGCCGATCATAAGACCGTCAGCGCCGGTATATTTTAAAACCGAGATCGCTTTTTCAGGTGAATCGATATCACCGTTGGCGATCACGGGTATATTTACCCGGGTTTTTATTTCTGCAATGGTGTCATATTCAGCCTGCCCGGCATACTTGCACTGGCGGGTGCGACCGTGAACGGCCAGTGCCTGGATGCCAGCGTCTTCGGCAATGTGCGCAATCAGCGGGGCATTGCGATTGTCTGTGTCCCAGCCGGTGCGTATTTTTAAAGTCACCGGCACATCGACTGCGCGCACCACGTTTTGAACAATGCGCGCGACCAGGGCATCGTTTTTCATTAACGCTGAACCCGCCATGACATGACAGACTTTTTTGGCAGGACAGCCCATGTTGATATCAATTATGTCAGCGCCGTTATCGACATTGAAGCGGGCGGCATGCGCCATCTGCTCGGGGTCTGTGCCGGCAATCTGCACGCTACGTAACGCGGTTTCGCCATCGTGGTTGAGTCGCAACCGGGTTTTCGGCGTGTGCCACAAATCGCTGTTGGAGGTGACCATTTCGGATACTGCCAGTGCCGCGCCAAGTTCGCGACACAGGTTGCGAAACGGGCGGTCGGTCACGCCCGCCATGGGCGCGAGTATCAAAGGGTTATCGAGTGTGTAAGGGCCGATTTGCATGGGCGCTGATTCTACAAGAAGCTGAATTCATATGTCAGTGCCTGTTTGCCAGGATCGCGTATTTCCAGTGAAAAACTGGCGTCAGACCCCGCCGGGAGCAGGGCTGGCTCGGCGCTTCCAGACGCAAGGTATTCGTCCGGGGTAAATCTGCGTGCGGCGACAATACCGCCACGCACATTTGAAAAATCGATTTGCACATCGGGGTAGGGCTGTGCATGTTCAGCATGATTGGCAATAGAAATGGTAATCATCAGTGCGTTTTTTTCGTTTGGATGCGTATAAACATTGCGGCTCAACATTTCTATTTTTGATGGATCACGCCTGGCATCCAGTCTGCACCCGGCATGTTTGCAAAATTTTTCAACCCAGGGTTTGAGTTGTGCATGTTCCTGCAAGGTGTTGCGCTGAAACCATGCGATTTGCGCAAGTAATGCCAGCGCGAGCACGAGTATGGCGAGGCTCCAGCCGAGGCCTGCCCATACCGAGCTGCGCCTGCCTGCGTGGCGAAACTTGTCAGGCACGACGCCGCGTTCCTGGTCATCAAAAAAGCCGTCATCGAACAGGTCAGGCATCGCTTCAGGCGCGTGCGCTGTACTCGCGCTGCTGTTGCCATCGGGGTGCAGCGCATTGAAGGTTTTGCGACACAGACCGCAGCGCACCATGCCATCGGCCAGGCGCAGTTGCGTGTCAGTTATTCTGAACAGGGTTTTGCAATGTGGACATTGGGTTTGCATGTGGATGAATCTTGCAGTGATTCAGTGGCGTCTGCAACCGTGCAGCATCACCCAGTCTTCTTCGTACACGGCATCATCCATATCAAAAAATTCACTATAGGCCTGTTTCACGGTGTCGGCCTGTTCACGCAATATGCCCGAGAGCACGATGTCGCCGCCGGGTTTGACGCAATCGGCAAGCCTTGCGCCAAGTTCGACCAGTGGGCCGCTGAGAATGTTGGCCATCACGATATCGTATGTATTTTGCGCGGCACTGCGCTGGTTGAATTCTGCGGGCAAGAATACCTGCAGTCGTTTTACAACATCGTTCGCGGTTGCATTCTCTTTGCTGGCGTAGAGTGCCTGTTCGTCGATATCGACGCCATCAGCATGTTTGACACCGAGCAGTAATGCGGCAATCGCCAGGATGCCCGAACCGCAACCAAAATCGAGCAGCGTTGCCTGTTGCTGTATGTTTGCATCCAGCCAGCGCAGGCAGAGTGATGTTGTTGGATGCGTGCCCGTGCCGAAGGCAAGCCCGGGGTCGAGCCGCAGGTTGACCGCATCAGGATCGGGCGGGTCTTTGTGCCAGGGGCATACCCATAAGCGGGTACCAAACTGCATCGCGTGATAATGCTCCATCCAGGCGCGGGTCCAGTCCTGGTCTTCGAGAATCTCCAGCTTGATGTCACTGCTGGCATCGCCGACGATTTTTTCAAGTGACTCTCTGAGGCTGACAGTGTTAATGCTGTCGTCGAACATGCCGGTCACGATTGCCTTGTCCCATAACGGTGTTTCACCGGGTGCAGGTTCCAGTATTGGCTGGTCCTCGGCATCTTTCAGGGTCACGCTGGCGGCGCCGAGCAATAACAATGCATCTTCGATTTCGGCTGCGCTGGTTTGCGTGGTGGTGATGGAAATCTGGATCCAGCTCATGGTGTCCCTGTTCAGTTTGTTGGCTATGCAATTTGATTTTGGCAGTGCGCGAGTTAACCGTTGCGCAGGCTGCGTGTCAATTCGCGTATTTTCATCACACTGGTCTATCTTCAGTAGATTGCCGCGATGAGCTGTAAATTTTGTGACTGACATCAAGCCGTTTACGCTTGCCAGCCGCTATAGTTTGCTTCAATTTTAGTGGGCGCAGGAATGTGCTTTGTTTTTTGATATAGATATGAGGAATGACCATGTATAACAGGACTAAGTCGAACGTATGTCTTTTACTGGCGATGGGACTGTCGCTGGCTGCGTGCAGCAGTGATACAGAAACCAGTGCGGACCAGCTGCGCAAGATTGTAAACGATCTAAATTTAAGCGGTGACCCGGCTGACGGCAGAGTCCTGCCTGATATATCCGATCCGAAAGCGCAGCTTGGCATGAAGGTGTTCTTCAGCAAGATTTTGAGCGCGGCGGGCGACAGCACTATGCGCATGGATTCGGCCTGTGTATCCTGTCATCACCCTATGCTGGGAGGCGGGGATGACCTGCCACTGCCGATCGGGGTGCAGGCAGAAGCCGCTGATTTGCTCGGGCCGGGTCGTTTCCATAGCCTGGTACATGTAATGGATGACAATGGTGGTGCGGGTGGCGGTGAGTACGACGGTGGCCCCACAGTACCGCGCAATGCTCCAACCACGGTTAATATAGCCCTCTGGGACCAGGTGTTGTTCCACGATGGCCGCGTTGAAAGCCTGGGCAAAACCGCGGGCGCCAACGGTGATGACGGCAGTGGTATTCGCACGCCCGATAGCGCTTTAGGCGTGGCAGACCCCAATTCGGGCGCCAACCTGGTCGCGGCGCAAGCGCGCTTCCCGGTGACCTCGCCGGAAGAAATGAAAGGCTTCAACGGCACCACTGCGCTGACGGGTACCAATGATGATGTCAGGCTGGATATTTCAGCCACCATGGATGTGACTAACTGGGATGCAGAGTTTGATGCAGTGTACGGTGGCACCGACGGTGTTGCCGGTACAGTGGTGGGCAATCCGTATGCACGTATCGCCGAGGTGATCGGTGAATACGAGCGTTCGCAGGTATTCGTCGATACCCCGTGGAAAGCCTTTG
>JBATHJ010000348.1:0-5868 GCA_049666625.1 Gammaproteobacteria bacterium
GTTTTATACTTTACGAATGCAGCGAGCTTGTCAGCTTCGAGATACTGGAACTTGGTTATACCGATGCCGTGCTCACCCGAGATAACACCGCCGAGTTTTTGCGCCAGCGCCATGACGCGATCAACCAGCCGGTCGGCTTCGTGCAGCATTTCATAGTTATCGGAATGTACCGGGATATTGGTGTGTACATTACCGTCACCGGCGTGCATATGCAGCGCGATGAACAATCGATTGTTTTTGATCGCCAGGTGTTTGTTGCGCAAGGTATCACGCAGGCCTTCGTGTTCACGGCCGCGGAAGATTTCACGCAAACGCTGTTTTATTTCATCACGGTAAGACACACGCACATCACGGCGCAATAACAGGTCGAGCACACGGTCCGTGTCGCGCAGTTTCTGCTTCTCAGCATCGCTGTATAAATCGAGATGCGCACTCGCCGGCGCATCCATGTTGTGTAACAGGCCTTCCCAGCGCGCGCGTATACGGGCAAGCTCATCACAGGCAATATCAAGCTTGGCCTGAAATATTGCACCGCTCTCTTCGCTGCTTTCGTATTCGCTGATGTTTTTGTTTGCCGCCAGGCCGCTGCGCAAATGCGCGACAAACGCATCGATACTGACCAGTTTGTTGCTGATCGATTGTTCGATATTGATGCGCTCGATCTCGGTATTGTATTCGTTGAGCCGGTCAAGCGGTATCACCACGTCTTCGTTCACCTTGAAGGCGTTGGTGTGGGCAGAGATTGCCGCGGTACGCGCACGGTCCTGCCAGAAACTGCGGCGCGCTTCCGGGCTGACCGCGATAAAACCCTCGCCGTCGCGCACATTGGCAATACGCACGATGTGCGATGCTGCCTGTGCAACGATGCTTTCATCATCGCCGGCAACATCGGCGACTAAAATCATTTTCGGGCGTTCACGCCCCGGTGCCTTGGTGGCATAACGCACCGCCTTGATATAGCGTTCATCAAGATGTTCAAGCCCGGCGAGTACAACACCCTCGGTTTTATCAAGATAGTCTTTGACTTCGACAATCGCCGGCACTGCCTCTGACAAATCAGAACCAAAAAACTCCAGGCACACGGTGCGGATAAAACTGGGCATACGGTGCAGCACAAAGCGCGCCGAAGTGATGATGCCATCGCAGCCTTCTTTCTGCACACCCGGCAGGCCGGACAGAAATTTGTCAGTGACGTCCTTGCCCAGCCCGGCCTTGCGAAAGACTTCGCCTTTCATGCACAAAATTTCAGGCTCGCCGACCGTTTCACCCTCGCGTGTTGTACGCGTGAGACGGAAACTCACCTCGTCCTGCTCGTGTATTTTGCCGAGATTATGCGCCAGCCGCTCGACCTCGAGCCACTGTGCATCCGGCGTTACCATGCGCCAAGACACCAGGTTGTCGAGCGTGGTGCCCCAGAGCACGGCTTTCTTGCCGCCAGCGTTCATCGCAATATTGCCGCCAATGCAGGACGCATCCTGCGACGTCGGATCGACCGCGAACACCAGGCCATTGCTTTCTGCCAGCTCGGATACGCGTTTGGTGACAACGCCGGCAGCGCAACGCACCGTGGCGGTTTCGCGCTCTGCACCTTCGAGCAGGCAGTGTTCGATATCCGCCAGGTGTTCAAGCTTCTCGGTGTTGATCACCACCGAGCGCGCATCCAGCGGCACGGCACTGCCGGTGTAACCGGTGCCACCGCCGCGCGGAATAATGGTTAAGCCAAGTTCAATACAGGCCTGCACCACGTCAATTATTTCAGCCTCGGTGTCGGGTGAAATCACCACGAAGGGGGATTCGACGCGCCAGTCGGTCGCGTCTGTGGCGTGCGATACGCGCGCGAGGCCGCCAAAATCAATATTGTCCTTGCGGGTAATACGTTTAAAGCGCTTGCGCACACGTTCGCGAAGCGCGCGATCAAGATCAAACTGCTCGGCGAACTGGTTCACCGCGGCACTGGCGGCACGGTGAAGTTCGAGTGCACGTTCGTTGCCGTCGGCGCGGGCCTCGATCTGGCCGAGACGATGGTGCATGGCACCGATCAGTGCACGGCGCCGACCGGCATCTTCGAGCAGGTCTTCCTGCAGGTAAGGATTGCGCGCCACCACCCACATATCACCCAGCACTTCAAACAGCATGCGCGCGGAAATACCGGTATTGCGTTCACCACGCAATTCCTCGATCAGCTTCCAGACAGGCTCACCCAGAAACCGGATCGCGATTTCGCGGTCGGAAAACGAGGTGTAGTTGTAGGGGATTTCGCGTATGCGGTCAGGCATGCAACTGCTCAGATGGCCTCAGATTCAAAAGCGCCTATTGTACCGATGTTGCTGACAAACTGCTGACGTATTCAGGCAACAGGGATATCGGGAATTACATAGAAAAATACCGAGAAAAAATGCAGCACGCTGCCGAGCAACACAAACAGGTGCCAGATTGCATGATGATAGGACATCGATGTCCGCACATAGAACACCACGCCCAGGGTATAGCTCAGCCCGCCGAGCAGCAACAGCAACAGCCCACCGGTCGCGACATTATCCAGCATCGTGCCTATGGCGATTAAAATGATCCAGCCCATGCCAAGATAAAGCGCCAGTGAAATTTTGCGGCTTTTGTGGGTCCAGCCAAATTCGAACACAACACCGAACAGGGCAAAGCCCCAGACCAGGCCGAACAGGGTCCAGCCCCAGGAATCGCGTAGATTGACCAGCAGGAACGGTGTGTAAGTACCCGCAATCAGAAGGAAAATAGTGGCATGATCTATTTTTTGCAAAATGGTTTTTGCCGCCGGGACCGCGGTCGCGTGGTACAGCGTGGATGAAGTGTAGAGCAGGATCAGTGTCGCGCCATATATGCTCACGCTGGTAATCAGCCAGGGATCACCATCGAGCACGGCAAAGGCCACCATGATGACCAGCGCGGCAATACTGAGCAGCGCACCGATACCGTGGGTGACCGCGTTAGCAACTTCTTCGCCAAAACTGTAGAGTGACGCCATAGACAGGGTATCGGTTTTCATACTTGTGGTTAGTATAAACGTCTCGCGGTACTTATTTCCAATCGATTCACACGGCTATCATGGCGCCGTGCCGTGCGCGAATCGGTCGAGCGCTGCCGCCGGATCGCCCTGCCCAAGCACAACCTCGTGCACCAGGCTAAACAGGGCAAAATCACGCCAGGCAAAAATCTGATGTTTTTCGACCATTTGCAGGGTATGCACGCCCTCGCCGCGCACCTCGGCCCGGTCGCCACGCGCCAGCCTGCGGCCCAGCGTGTGATGATGCGAATCCTCGCTGGTCGCGGTGGTGACCAGGTCTCCCAGACCGGCGAGATGATACGCACTGCTCGCCGATCCGCCCAGCAGGCGCACGATGTCATCGAGTTCGCGCAGCGCCATCACTATCAGGAAGCCGCGCATGTTATCGCCCAGCCCGAGTTCGTCAGCCATGCCAAACGCCATGGCGTAGACATTTTTCAAAATAACTGACCAGTTGATCCCGGTAATGTCCTCACTTTGCATGAGCAGCAATGCTGTATCGGCAAACAGCTGTTGCACTGCCTCGCGCGCGCTAGCGTCAGACCCGCCGAGCTGGGCGAACCCGGGCCGCCCGGCTCGCAGCTCTTCTGAAATCATCGGCCCGTGCAGCACTGCGTAGCGATGTTTGCTGGCACCGAAAATATCAGCAAAAATCTGCGCCACGGTCTGACCGGCTTCATCCAGCCCCTTGGCAATACTGATCGCGATACAGTCGCGTTTTAGCAATGGCACCAGCCTGAGCGCGATGTCACGATGCGGGTTCACCGGCAGGCAGAAAATCACACTATCCGCCTGCGCTGCCGCTGCTTCCAGTGATACCAGTTGCACTTCATCCGTCGCTGCTTTATCCCAGAATTGCAGCGTATGGCGCGTGCCCAGCAGGGTCTGCATGGCGTGGCCCATTTCGCCGTAACCCAGTATCAGTACGTGCTTGCCTGCTTTCGTCATGGTGTTATCTCACTGCCTGAATAAATTGCCAGGATAAATTTTTCTCAATAGCCGACAATCAATCTCGTTAAGTGTCAGCCATAGTTGACTGACTGGGACAATACCTTACTATGCCATGACATGGATATCAGGCACATCATTTTTGTCCCGGGAAAAAATCCCAAGCCACCGCCGGCGATACACCGGGAACAACTCTGGCGCGTATTGCACGAAGGTCTGCGCCGTGTCGATCCGGCCTGCGCTGAAGAACTGCAAAACAATCTCACAGCATTCTCGCTGATCGCGTGGAATTTTTCCTACTACCATGTGCATGCGGATATTGAGCGCGACCGGGGGTGGATTGACGCACTGATAAAGAAATCGGCCGCCGATGCAGATGATATACGCCAGGCAAAGGACTGGCGCGTGCGCATCAACTGGCTGCTGTATTCCATCGCCGACCTGATGCCCTGGCTGATACGCTGGCTGCCCGGCCCGGCCTGCGCCACGGTGCGTGAAACCCGGCGCTATTTCAACGACACCCACCACATTGGCAGACGGATTCGTGAACCGTTAAAAGATAAATTACGCCATCTGCTGGACACCGAACAACGCGTGCTACTGATTGGCCATAGCCTGGGGTCGGTGATTGCATTCGATGCACTGTGGGAACTCAGCCATCTTGAACAGCGCAGCGAAAAACTCGATTTTCTCAGCCTGGGCAGCCCACTCGGCATGAAATTTGTGCAACACCGTATGCTGGGGCATGGCTTGAAAGCTGCAGCGAAATATCCGACCAATATTCGTCACTGGACCAATATATCGGCGCACGGCGATATCACCGCGCTGGACAATGATATACGCGATGATTTCGCCTACATGCTCAAGCACAGCCTGGTCGAATCAATGACCAATCTACATGAAGAGGTTTACACCTGGTTTCGCAATGACGACGGGCTTAATGTGCATCGTTCGTATGGCTACCTGGTGAATGATGTTGTGGCAAAGGAAATATCGAAATGGTGGCGGGGAAATGCAATTAATAATGAAAAATGAAAAAGGGGCAGGTTTATTTGTTAATAATAAGTCCGCCCCTTTTGTAATATTTATGTTAGAAACTTAGTTGGGCGTGTACTGAAAGCATGGATACATCATCACCGTCAAAGTCATAGACGTTATAGCGCGCACCAATGCCGATGTTACTGCTGGTTTTTACTGTCACACCAAATCCATAGAAGAAATCCGTACCGTCATCTGAGCCGATAACCCCGACCCCATCTTCTCTGAGTTCTCTGTCCCAGCTATGCATGCCCAGCTTGAGGAATACATCAGCGGTCTGGCCGGCCCTGGCCCTGACCAGTGCGCCCGCAGTAATAGAACTGCCTTCAAGACGCCACACTGGCGGTGATCCATCGTCCGACTCACCGAAGTCGATATAGGAAAGCTCAAAAGACAGGTTCCTGTCAATTTCTTTACCCACCAGAATTTCAAAGCCGGTAGGATCATTGAAGCTGGAAAGATAATCAAGGTCATAATCGACCGAACCAAAACCGATACCAATATAACCTGTGTCCTTTATATCAGCCATGGCACTGGTGCCGGCGCACAGTAAAGCTATCGTTATACTTGCTCTTTTGAACATTTTCCTTTCTCCTCTGCTGGACAGAGTTATTAGTAATAAAGTTGTGAATTATAGGGGAGTTTATATAGCGCTAGATGGAAATAGTATTGACCACTTTGTATATGTGACTAAAGTTAGGCCTGTTATCTGCCTGTAAGTTCAGGGTCGAATGCAGATTGATATCAGATGGAAATAGTTCTCATTTGTCAGCAGCACCATGTATTCACGCCCGTGGGCTGTCATCCTGAGCCGTTTTTGCGAAGGATCTTGTTTGTAGGTTGGG
>JBATHJ010000349.1:0-14593 GCA_049666625.1 Gammaproteobacteria bacterium
GTGACGCCGGCATCATCGAAGACGCCGTGTTCAAGACCTACGGCTGCGGCAGCGCGATCGCCTCGAGCTCGTTGCTGACCGAATGGGTCAAGGGCAAAACCCTGGACGAAGCCAAAGCGATCAAGAACACCCAGATCGCCGAAGAACTGGCACTGCCGCCGGTAAAAATCCACTGCTCGGTACTGGCAGAGGATGCGATTAATGCTGCAATTGATGATTACAAAAGCAAACACGCGCAATAAGTATTGCGCATACGATTAAGATTATAAAGAGAGAACGACATGGCTATTACATTGACTGAACCTGCTGCCGAACGCGTAAAAAGCTTTCTTGCCAATCGTGGCAAAGGTGTCGGACTGCGCCTGGGTGTTAAAACCAATGGCTGTTCTGGCATGTCTTATGTGCTTGAATTTGTCGACGAGATTAATGATGCTGAAGATGAAGTCTTTGAAGATCACGGTGTTAAGGTTGTGATTGATAAGAAGAGCCTTGTTTACATGAATGGCACGGTTGTCGATTTTGCCAAAGAAGGCCTGAATGAAGGTTTTAAATTCACTAACCCAAATGAGAAAGGCCAGTGCGGTTGCGGTGAGAGTTTTACTGTATAAATTGCGACTTTAGCCGGCTCGCCAGTCCGACGCGCACATCTATGGTGTGACCAGGTCAGTCGAATGCGAGATTATTGACTGATTATGAATAACGAATTGCTCACACGTAACTTCTACCAGCTATTTGATATGCCGATTGCATTCGAGGTCGATATGGACCAGTTGCAGCAGCACTACCGAACGCTTGCGCAGACGGTTCATCCTGACAAGTATGCCAATGCGAGTGACCAGGAGCGCAGGATTTCCATGCAGCAAAGCTCGTGGGTCAACAAGGCTTATCAAACATTAAAGGACCCGATAGAACGCGCGAGTTACCTGCTGCAGCTGAAAGGCATCGATGTCAACCTGGAAAACGAAACCACGATGGACGCGGCGTTCCTGATGGATCAAATGGAATTACGCGAAACGCTTGCCGATGTTCGTGCACAGGCTGACCCGCTTGCGGTACTGGATAAAGAACTGGGTAATATTAAAAACACCATGCAAATAATATCAGAAGCGTTTTCGACAGCATACGAGGCTGACCAGCTTGATGATGCAAAAGAATGCCTGCGTAAAATGCAGTTCATTCAGAAAGCACGTAAAGAAATTGATGGACTCACTGCAAAAATTGAAGACGAGTTATTTTAATTATGGCATTGCTGCAAATATCAGAACCCGGACAGGCGACTGCACCGCATCAGCGTCGATACGCGGTCGGAATTGACCTGGGAACAACAAATTCCCTGGTCGCGACCGTGCGTAGCGGTGAAGCTGTAACTCTGCCGGATATGCAAGGAAATCACTCGGTGCCTTCTATAGTGCGTTATTCAGAAGGACGGGTGTGTGTTGGCAATGCCGCAGCTCAACATGCAATTACCGATCCCAAAAACACAATCGTTTCTGTAAAACGCTTCATGGGTCGGGGCGTGAGTGACCTTCACGTGCTGGGTAAAAAATTACCTTATGATTTCGCACTGACTGATTCCACTGTGCCGCGCATTCATACCGTACGCGGTGATGTCAGTGCAACCGAAGTCTCATCTGAAATTCTCAAATATCTTAAAGCGCGTGCGGTGAATTCGCTGGGTGACGATCTGACGGGTGCAGTGATAACCGTACCCGCGTATTTTGATGATGCCCAGCGTCAGGCGACAAAAGATGCTGCGCGTCTCGCCGGTATCAATGTATTGCGCCTGCTCAATGAGCCGACTGCCGCGGCAGTGGCCTACGGCCTTGATACCGGCAAAGAGGGCGTGATTGCAGTGTATGACCTCGGCGGCGGTACCTTCGATATTTCGATTCTTCGCCTCAACAAGGGCGTGTTCGAAGTGCTTGCCACCGGTGGCGACAGCGCGCTCGGCGGCGATGATTTCGACCACAAAATTGCCGAGTGGATACTGCAAGAGGCGGGCATCGATGCTGCTGCTACTGAACTTGATCCATCGACAATTCGGCTGTTAATGCAACAGGCGCGGGTCGCAAAAGAAGCACTCAGTGAGGTTGAACAGATCGAGATCAGTATCAAGAATGAAACCCTGGACTGGACCGGTGTACTGACTCGCTCACAGATGAATGACTTGCTCGATGCCTACATCAAGCAGACAATTCTTGCCTGCCGCCGCACCTTGCGTGATGCTGATGTGTCAATCGAGGACATCAGTGAAGTCGTGATGGTGGGCGGTTCAACACGGGCATTACGCGTGCGTGAGAAAGTCGGGGAATTTTTTGGCACTGAGCCGCTGGTCACCATCGACCCGGATAAAGTCGTGGCCATCGGTGCTGCCTTGCAGGCTGATGTGCTTGCCGGCAACAAGCCCGGCGAGGAAATGCTGCTGCTGGACATTATTCCGCTGTCTCTCGGCATCGAAACCATGGGCGGCCTGGTCGAGAAAATTATTAGCCGCAATACGCCTATCCCGGTCGCCAAGGCGCAGGAATTTACCACGTACAAAGACGGGCAAACCGCCATGGCCATCCATGTGGTGCAGGGTGAGCGCGACCTGGTATCCGATTGCCGTTCACTGGCACGCTTCGAATTACGCGGTTTTCCACCGCATGTTGCCGGTGCCGCGCGAATCAGGGTGACTTTCCAGGTCGATGCCGATGGCCTGTTGATCGTCAGCGCGCGCGAACAGAACAGCGGCATTGAAGCCAGTGTCGACGTCAAACCATCGTATGGCCTGAGCGACAATGAAATAGAAACCATGCTGCGTGATTCGATGGAGCATGCCGAAGAAGATATGCAGGCGCGCAGCCTGCGTGAACAGCAGGTCGAGGGCGAGCGCGTTCTCGCTGCGCTTGATGCAGCGCTTGCCGCCGATGGCGAAGCACTGCTGTCACCTGATGAACGTGCCCGAATTGACAAGTTCAGGCAGGCGCTGGTCGATGTCAATACAGGAAATGATGCGGCAGCAATCAAATCAGCCATTAAATTACTGGAAGCGAGTTGCGATGATTTTGTCGCGCGCCGCATGAATTCCAGTATCAAACAAGCCATGCGCGGACATTCGATTGATGAATATGCCACGCATAACGAGGAGTAACACATGCCGCAGATAATTTTTCTGCCACACGAAGAGATTTGCCCGGAAGGTATGGTCATCGAGGCCGATAAAGGCACAACGATTTGCGATGCTGCACTGAAGCATGGTATCGAGATCGAGCATGCCTGTGAGAAATCCTGTGCCTGCACCACCTGTCACGTATACATTCGCGAAGGCATGGATTCGCTGAATGAAAACACCGACGAGGAAGATGATATGCTCGACAAGGCCTGGGGACTGGAGCCCGATTCGCGTCTAAGCTGCCAGGCCATGGTGGGGGATGAGGACCTTGTGGTAGAAATCCCGAAATATACTATTAACATGGTTTCCGAGAACCATTAGTACGATGTTGTTTTCCGATATTTGTGAAATGGGGGCATTATGAGTCTGAAGTGGACTGATTCGCTGGAAATTGCCATCCAGCTCGACGAACAATACCCGGATATTGACCCGCAATATGTCAATTTCGTCGATTTACGCAAATGGGTAATGGGCCTGGATGAATTCGATGATGATCCGGAACATTCAGGCGAGAAAATCCTCGAAGCCATACAGATGGCCTGGATCGAAGAAAAACAATGACGCCTGCTGCGCAGGTGGTTTCTTATCAGCATAAACCCGCGTAAAATCGCGGGTTTATCGTATTTTGAGCTACTTTTTTAACGCATGATAACGGCAAACGCACTCGTACCGCCCCCGCACAAGGCCAGGCTAAACCTGCTCGACCTTGATCGCGCCGGGCTGGAAGCGTTTTTCACCGAACTCGGTGAGAAACCGTTTCGTGCCAGCCAGGTGACCAAGTGGATACACCAGCTCGGGGTGACCGATTTCGACGAAATGACCAATGTATCGAAGGCCCTGCGCGAAATCCTCAAGCAGCGCACCACCATCGCGCCGCTCAAGGTCGTGCTCGATGAGCTGTCAAATGACGGCACGCGCAAGTGGGTACTTGAACTTGATGACGGAAACCAGATCGAAACCGTGTATATTCCGGAACCGGACCGTGGCACGCTGTGTATATCATCGCAGGCAGGCTGTGCACTGGATTGCAGTTTTTGCTCGACCGGCCGCCGTGGCTTCAACCGCAACCTGAGCACCGCGGAAATTATTTCGCAGGTCTGGATTGCAAGCCGCCTGCTGGAACAGGAGAAAAAACCGGGCAGGTCGATTACCAATGTTGTGCTGATGGGGATGGGCGAGCCGCTGCTTAACTTCGACAGTGTGGTTCGGGCAGTGCGTATCATGATGGATGATTTTGCCTACGGTCTCAGCAAACGCCGTGTCACTGTCAGTACCGCGGGCGTGGTGCCTGCGATGGACAGGCTGGGGGATGTGCTGGACATGCGGCTGGCGGTCTCGTTGCACGCGACCAATGATGAGCTGCGTAATGCGCTGGTGCCGATTAATAAAAAGTATCCACTTAGTGAATTGATCGCGGCCTGCCACCGTTTTATTGCCAAGCAAAACGCGCGCAGCCGTATTACGTTTGAATATGTCATGCTCGATGGCGTCAACGATACCCCGCAGCATGCACGTGAGCTGGTGAAATTACTCAAGGGCCTGCCGGTATTAATGAACCTGATACCGTTTAATCCATTTGAAGGCTCGGGTTATAAAACATCTTCCGGCAGACGCATAGAGACGTTTGCAAAAATTTTAATCGCCGCTGACATGACAACAGTTGTCAGGCGTACACGCGGTGATGACATTGACGCAGCCTGTGGGCAACTGGTAGGAAAGGTCGATGATAAAAGCCGGCGCGCCAGGCGTTTCGTAGAACCACGTTTTGGGATGACATAATGATAATAAAAAAGTTTGTCCAGCTGATTCTTATTTCATCAATAGTATTTCTGGCTTCATGCAGCAATCAAAGCGATAGCACGCGCCCGTCCGAAGGTGCTGATTACAAACAGGCAGCTGAACTTAATGTTCAGCTTGCCATCGGCTATATCCAGCGTGACCAGCTCGAAGCTGCAAAAGAAAAACTGGATAAAGCCATAAAACAGGACGAGAAAAACCTGGAAGCGCGCAAAACAATGGCGTATTTATTGACGAGACTGGGTATGAATGATGAAGCCGATGAGCAATACCAGGCGGCGATCAACATTAAATCCAGTGATCCTGGTCTGCATAATAGCTATGGCGCATTTCTTTGTGGTATCGGCAGGGCCGATGAAGCAATGGAAGAATTCAAGGCGGCCTACAGCCACCCGTTTTATGAAACGCCCTATCTTGCCTATGCAAATGCCGGTACCTGCCTGCTGCAGCAAGGTGATTATGTTGAGTCTGAGGCGATGTTACGCAAAGCCCTGCGGATAAACCCGACACTGCCAGGTGCGCTGATATCCATGGCAGAGCTGGGAATTAAAACTAAAAAATACCTGATGTCTCGCGCTTATATCGAACGCTACCATCAACGCAACAAAACATCTGCGCAAAGCCTGTGGATACAGGTACAGGCTGAAAAAGCACTGGGTGCGACAGATTATTATGTCAAGTATGCGAAACAGCTGATTGCAGAATTCCCCGATTCTGATGAAGCCGGCTGGGCGCAAGAGCAGGCACGTGATGAACAACTCAGAAACAACTGAGCCAGCCAGTCCCGTCGAGGCTGAACACATCGCCTTTGGTGAATCACTGCACCAGGCGAGAGAAGCGCGTGGCCTGACGCTTGAAGAAGTGTCGAGTTCGACGCATCTGTCTGTTGCTGTCATCGATGCAATTGAAAAATCTGATATAGCGCGTTTGCCACCACCGACATTTGTGCAGGGCTACCTGCGTATATATGCGCGGTTTCTCGGTTTATCAGAATCAACTGTTGTGAATGATTTTAATCGCGCGATCCCTCACCAGCAGGAAGCAGAGTTGCATCCGCGCTCGACATTGCCATCTCAGGCCACCAGTCATTCGCCATTGATGCGCAGTGTGACCGTCGTGCTGTTGCTGTTTGCCATGCTCGCACTGGTATATGGTGCGTATGATTATTACGTGAAAACAGCAGAGACAATGGGCCAGCAAAGAACAGACGAGGATGCAACTGCACTTCAACTGCCCGAATATGAGCAACCGGGTATACAGCAACACGCAGTAATTTCCGATGACGGCGAGCTGATCGTGGTCGCTCCAGATAGTATTGAAAATGATCTTGCAGACTTTGAGGCAGGCAACGAAAACAGCGAAGCTGAACAGCAGGTTATTGCCGGAACTGACGCCGGCGACGATACTGCGACAGTTGAGGCTGAAGCTGCTGTTGCCGTTATGGCTGACAACGGTCTGGACACTATCGAATTGCGCCCGCGAAATGATTCATGGGTCGAGATTGTTGATGCTACTAACAAAAAGCTGTATCACAATCTTGTGCAAAAAGACCAGGTATTACGCTTGCAGGGTGTAGCACCATTTGATGTGTTTCTTGGAAATGCGCCAGCGGTGCAGCTGCTGGTCAATGGTATTGAAGTCAAGATGACCCGATATATACGTCGCAACAATGTTGCTCGGTTCTCGGTTTCAACCGGGGCCGACAAAGTTATATTTCACTAAACCAGTTCTTATTCATGTCTAAAATAATTCAGTCCATTCGTGGCACGCACGATATATTGCCCAACGAGTCCGCGCGCTGGCAGGCGTTCGAAGCGATCGTTCGGCAAACCATGTCGGCCTATGGGTATCGCGAAATACGTACGCCAATCATTGAGTCGACCGATTTGTTTTCTCGGTCAATTGGAGAAGTCACTGATATCGTCGAAAAGGAAATGTATACCTTTGATGACAGGAACGGTGACAGCCTGACCTTACGGCCCGAAGGTACCGCGAGCTGTGTCAGGGCAGGGATTCAGCATGGCCTGCTGCATAACCAGACGCAGCGGCTCTGGTACACAGGTCCAATGTTTCGGCATGAGCGCCCGCAAAAAGGCCGCTACCGCCAGTTTCATCAGTTCGGAGTTGAAGCATATGGCATTGCAACGCCCGATATAGATGCTGAATTGATCCTGATGGGCGCACGCCTTTGGAAGGCATTACAGCTTAAGGATATACGACTTGAACTGAATACACTCGGCAGTGCAGATGCCCGCATTAAGTATCGTGAAGTGCTGGTGGATTATTTTCAGTCACACAGTGAACAGATGGATGAAGACAGCGAGCGCAGACTGCAGACTAACCCGTTACGAATTCTTGACAGTAAAAATCCCGATATGCAGGTGCTGAATCGGGAAGCACCGAGTTTACTGGATTATCTTGATGATGAATCAGCAGATGATTTCGCAGCCCTGAAAACTATTCTTGAAGCGGCGGGAATTGCGTACACAGTCAATCCCAGGCTGGTACGCGGACTGGATTATTATTGCAAGACTGTTTTTGAATGGGTAACAGATCAGCTCGGTGCGCAGGGCACTGTTTGTGCAGGCGGCCGTTATGACGGCCTGGTGACACAGCTCGGCGGACGTGCAACACCGGCGATAGGCTTTGCGCTCGGCATCGAACGCCTGCTGGCTTTGCAGGAACAGTCCGCCGAGACCGTGGACCTGGATCAACTCGATGTTTACCTGTTGTTACAAGGTGAAGGCAGTGAACAAAACGGCCTGTTACTGGCAGAGCAGCTGCGCAATCAATTACCCGAGCTCAGATTAATGGCACATTGCGGTGGTGGCTCTCTCAAGAGCCAGATAAAAAAAGCTGACAAAAGCGGTGCTGAACTCGCGCTTATTATGGGTGAATCAGAAATCAGCGCAGGTACAGTAACAGTCAAGTTTTTACGCGCAGAGTCTGAGCAAAAAATTGTTCCGCAGTCTGAGCTTGGAAAATTTTTACAATCGTACATTTAGCGAATATTTATATGTTACTGACAATTTATGAAAAAATTAATGATTATTACAGGGTAGGGTGGATCTGATGCAGGATTATGAAACAGAAGAACAACAGCTAGAAGCGCTTAAAAAATGGTGGCATGAAAATGGCACTTCGTTAATGGTTGGTCTTGGTCTGGGCGTTGCTGTTTTATTTGGTGGCCGATATTACATCAATATGCAAAGCGAACACAGAGCGAGTGCTGGTGATCTTTACTTTATGGTGGCCGACCAGGTCAATAATAAGAATGAAGAGGGCGCACTTGAAACGACTGCAAGGCTGACCAGCGAATATAAAGATACGCCTTATGCAGCACTGGCCGCATTGATCATGGCGCGTTATGAATTTGACCAGAGTAATCCGGCAGAGGCGACGAGCCAGCTCGAATGGGTCATTAATAATGCTGATCAAATTGAGTTGCAGAATATTGCACGCTTACGGCTTGCGCGTGTTCACCTGGGCAACGCTGAATATGATGCGGCAGAGGCATTGCTGAGTGCGGAGCATCCGACTGCATTTAATGCGGCTTATGAAGAGCTAAAGGGCGATGTGTATGTAATGCGAGGGCGCCTGGCAGAAGCGCGCATTGCCTATGACAAGGCAATTGAGGCCCAGGGCAATAATACCAGTGCCTGGTTGCGTCTTAAACGCCAGGACCTGGGTAATATTCAACCTGAAGCTGCTGACCCGGTTGCACCGCCTGCATGAATATCGCCAGACACCTGATCACGCTATTGCTCGCCGTAGTGCTGGCTTCATGCGGTGATGATGACAATTCGGAACCGCCAGCAGAACTCACGGATTTTACTGCAACGCTTGAACTAAACCAGCGCTGGTCTGATCCGGCAAGCGATGGTGTTGGTCAGCATTACCTGTTCCTGACCCCATTAATAAGCGGCGAAATGCTTATCAACGCCGGGCGCGATGGACAGTTATTGAGTATCGCGCTTAAAGATGGCGAGATATTAAAGCGTACCGAACTCGATACAACCTTGAGCGCGGGCATCGGCGGCAACGATAAACTCTGGTTGCTTGCAACACGTAACGCTGAAGTCATTGCGGTCAGTGCCGCGAATGCACAGGTGCTATGGAAAAAACGCGTAGCGAGTGAAGTGCTGGCAAGACCGGTGTTGCATAAAGATGCAGTGCTGATACGCACTGTCGATGGCCAGATTATAAGTCTCGATGCCGCAACCGGTGACATTCGCTGGTCATACAAACAATCGTTGCCTGCATTGACCCTGCGCGGTAGCAGCGAACCGATACTTTCACGTGATCACATATTTGTCGGACTGGATAACGGTCGGCTGGTGGCGCTTGCCGCTGCCAATGGTGAAGTGGTCTGGGATGTCGCGCTGACTGTGCCGGAAGGTCGCTCTGAAATACAGCGACTGGTTGACATCGACGGGCATGCAGAACTCTATGGTCGCATACTGTATGCATCAAGTTTTCAGGGCAGGCTGGTTGCGATTGATGTGGAACGCGGTCAGTTTCTCTGGGCGCGTCCGTTCTCGAGTTATTCTGGTGTCACCCTGGATGAAAAAGCATTGTATGTGACCGACGACCGCAGTCATGTATGGGCAATCGACCGATTCAGTGGCGCAACCTTGTGGAAGCAGGATGCGCTCACCGCGCGCGATGTGACACGTCCCGTGGTGATGGGAGATTACCTGGTGGTCGGAGATTTCGACGGTTATATTCATCTGCTGTCACGCTTTGATGGACATTTTGTTGCGCGTACGCGTGTCGGTGAACAGGATATCGAAAGCATTACCGAGAATAACGGCATCCTGGTACCGCCCATAGTGCACGCTAAGCAACTGCTGGTCACCACGCGTGACGGCAGTGTTTATGCATACACATACAGCGTGCCGGATGCTTCGCAGGACAGTAGCCAGTGACATTATGAATCCTGTTATTGCACTTGTTGGTCGGCCGAATGTTGGCAAGTCCACGCTGTTTAATGTGCTCACGCACACGCGCGATGCACTGGTTGCGGATTTTCCAGGGCTGACGCGCGACCGTAAATACGGCCATGGGCATTTCGATAACAAGCATTTTGTTGTGATTGATACCGGCGGCCTGAGCGGCGAGCGCGAGGGCATAGATGTGCATATGGCGCGGCAAACCCTGCTTGCCATAGAAGAATCAAACATCATTGTATTTCTTGTCGATGCGCGCGACGGCCTGACCACGGCTGATGAAAATATTGCAACCGACCTGCGCAAAACCGGCAAACAGATAACCCTGGTGGTTAACAAAACCGATGGGCTCGATACGCGCGTCGTCGCCAGTGAATTTTATGCGCTAGGATTTGGCGATCCGGTATTGATCGCCGCCGCGCAGAATCGAGGTATTCAGCCCTTGCTCGAAGCAATGCTCGCTGATGTCGTCGTCGAACAAAGTGTTGAGCCGGAAAATCCAGGCATCAAGGTCGCCTTTACCGGTCGGCCCAACGTGGGCAAGTCAACCCTGATAAATCGTTTCATGGGCGAAGAGCGCGTCGTGGTGTTTGACATGCCTGGCACAACACGCGACAGTATTTTTGTGCCCTTTGAGCGCGAAGGAAAACATTACACATTAATAGATACCGCCGGCGTACGCAGAAAACGTTCGGTCAAGGAAGTGGTCGAGAAATTCAGTGTGATCAAGGCGATGCAGGCGATCGACGCCGCCAACGTGGTGGTGATGATGATCGATGCACGCGAAGAAGTCGCTGACCAGGATCTGCACCTGCTGGGCTATGTGCTCGAAGCGGGACGTGCGCTGGTGCTGGTGATAAACAAGTGGGACGGGCTGGATGATTATCAGAAGCAGCAGATTAAAGACGGCATCGACAAGCAGCTTGGCTTTATTAACTTCGCGGAAGTTTTTTTCATCTCGGCGCTGCACGGTTCCAATGTCGGCAAGCTCTATGCGGCCATAGATCGTGCGTACGCGGCGGCGATGCTGGATATGTCAACGCCTGAACTTACCCGTCTGCTGGAAAAGGCCGTCGAAGCCCACCAGCCGCCGTTGGTGCGAGGTCGCCGAATAAAATTGCGCTACGCCCACCAGGGGGGATCCAACCCGCCACGCATAATTATTCATGGTAACCAGACCCAGTTGATGCCGCCGAGTTATGAGCGTTACCTGATGAATTATTTCAGGCAGGCGCTCAATTCTGTCGGAACCCCTATCAAAATAGAATTCAAAAGCGGTGACAACCCCTTTGCGGACCGTAAAAATGTACTCACCAAACGCCAGCAGTCCAAGCGTCAGCGCATGGTCCACCACATTAAACTAATGGATAAAAAGCGAAAAAATCGTCGCTGAGGTATTTGATTAAAAATGAGTTAAAACAATAGGTTATGTTTTAGACACATGGCCCGGTATACGCCATACTCGCAAAATCTTGCCATCCCCGGTTTTTAGACTACCTTCCTTATATCACAAATGCATAAAAGTAATTTTGTGTAACAGAATAAACAAGGGGAGTGTTTTCCATGAAAACAAGGTACAGCGCCATAGCCAGTGCGCTCGCTGCAATAATGGCTTCGTCACCCGCCAGTGCTATTCAGTTCGACGGTTTTTTTACAGTTGGCGCGGCGACGCACGACGATAAAAATAAAAACAGGTACATCGGCAGTCTTGGAGATCGCGGTATTACAGACGATATCACATTTGAGACCGATACTCGATTTGGTTTGCAGATCAGCTCGGACATCGCTGACAATGCCTCCGTGGTTGCGCAGATCCTTGCCACCGGTGTGGATGCAAACTTTAATGCCGTGGTCGAGTGGGCCTACGTCGATTACGAGTTCAATAAATATATGAGCTTACGCGCCGGTAAAATCAAACAACCGGTTTACCTGGTGAATGACTACGTAGAAGTCGGTTTTGCATATCCCTGGATTCGTCCACCGGTCGAAGTGTATTACCTGAACAATCCATTGAATACGGTCAACGGTGCAGAATTGCTGCTGTCTTTTCCCATCGGTAAAGGCCAGCTGACATTCCAGCCGTACATCGGTTCGAATCGTGATGATATCCCTAACACAGGCGGTGTTGCGTTCTTCGAAGCGGAAGGTATTGCCGGTATTGATGTCAAATACGCTGCGCCGGGTTACCTGGTGCATGCCAGTACTTTCCATTGCCGTGAAGTAAACACGCAGGGTAACCTGACTAACGTGCCCACTGCCTTTGGTTTTTCGGTTGACGTAGACCTGAACGGCACCGGCAAGTGTGATGTGACATCAGCGGGTCTGAACCTCGACCTGTCAAACTTTGTGGTGTACGCAGAATGGCAGGAACGTACAACCAGTGACACCCTGGCGCGTCCGTTCGGTGATACCGAGGCCTGGTATACCACCTTCGGTTACCGTTTCGGAAAATGGTTACCCCATATAACGTTTGCCTCGATTGAAGGCAAGGCGGCCACGATCAATCCGGGTGCAGTTTCATGTGCTTTATCTTCGGGGGGATGTACGACGCCGCTAGGCCCAGTGCCGGCAGGTACACCATTATTTAACTTCCCGGTGCCGATCCAGACTTCTGTGACTGCAGGCCTGCGCTATGAAGTCAACGACAGCGCTGCATTGAAAATTGAATACAGTGTCGTCGATGTTGAAAACGATCCGGCTGAAGTTGCGTCATCGAATAACCCGTTCGGCATTAACTTTGGCCTGTTTGACACCAGCTTCACCGGTGCATCACCGAATGAAAAAGTGGGTATCACCAGTATCGCGCTGGACGTGATTTTCTGAACACAACGAGGTCTGTATTGTCAGACTTCACATGCCCGGCAGCTGCCGGGCTGGATTTTTACTGAAGACACATGAACATGAGTCAGTGTAAAAAACATCATCAGCAGAATATTTTTGACAGCACCGGTTTGCTTCCGAAAAGAAGTTTACGGACGGCTGCTATTCATATGCTGTTACTAATGCTGGTAGTGTTTCTGACTGAAATATCAGCTGCGCATGCCGATGGCCTGTTTGATTTTCAGATGAAACTGGCGGAAAAAGGCAATGCGGAAGCCCAGTTCAAAATTGGTGAGATGTATGAAACCGGTTTTGGCGTCAAACAGGATATGGCGCTGGCGAATGAATGGATCAGTAAATCTGCACGCCAGGGACACGAAGTTGCCAGGTTTAAACTGCTTTTCTGGGACATGAAGAAGAATGGTCTCACCGCAAATAACAAGCCTCAATACGAAGCACTGGTAGCCAGTGCCGCGGCAGAAGATGGCTATGCACAATATTACCTGGGAAAACTCTATGCCGTTGGCGCGGGTGTTACCAAAGACAGCGAGAAAGCGCTCGACTGGTTTAACAAGGCAACGCTGCAAGGTATTGTCGAGGCAGAACGAGAGTCTACCGTGGTGCGTGAACAGCAACAGCGCGAGCAGCTTGCAAATCGCAGGGCCGAGCAAAAGCGTCAGGCCGAGTTAAAAGCAAAGCAGGAAGAAGCACAGCAGCGACAGGCGGCTGAGCGCCTCGCAGCACAGAAAAAAGCAGAAGCAGAACGTGCCGCTGCCGCTCGAGCGGCCGAGGAAAAACGTAAGCAGGCTGATAGCAAAGCCACTGGCGCGAAAAAAGCAGAAGCAGAAGCACAGGAAAAAGCCAGGCTGGCAGCAGCGCGAGCTGCCGAGCAGCGTGAGCGAGAAGCCAGACGCCAGGCCATTCTAGAGGAGCGTGAAGAGCGTGAAGTAGATCGTAAGGCAGAATTCGAATCTGATCCCTGCAGCGGAAAATCTGCCCGCTTCCTGTCTACCTGCCGCTGATCACCGGCAATTTGAACATTCCCCGTCACTGCCGGTCTCAACACCGGTAGTTAGCGATATAATCCCGTCTTTAATAATACCTGGCAGCACGGCGAAATCCCTGTATTTTCGCGATTGGGTGTATGCATGATTCGAGAACTGTAAATGACAGCTAAAAAACGCCGCAGTAAGACGGTGAAATCCAGAAAGTCAGCGGCCACGCGAAAACAGAACAAAACCCGTCCGCCACCGACATCCTCATGGCGTCATAAGCTCAAATGGTTAGTTATCATCGGCTTGCCCGTGGTGCTGGTCTACATGGTATATCTGGATCACCAGGTAACGACCCTGTTCGAGGGCAGGTTATGGCAGTTGCCTGCACGCGTATACGCTCGTCCGCTCGAAGTCTACGAAGGTAAATCACTCAATACCAGGGCCTTGCTCGATGAGCTGGCCTTGCTCAATTACACCCGGGTATCACAATTGCCTTCCCGGCCCGGGCAGTATCACCAGTGGGACAATGTATTCGAAATCAAAACACGTGAATTTAAATTTCACGATGGAGAAGAGCAGAGCGTCAGTCTTCGCTTGCGCATCGAGGATAATCGTATCGTTCTGCTCGAGGATTTATACACGAGTAATCCACTGGCGATTGTGCGTTTTGATCCGGCGTATCTAACCGGCATATTCCCCGCACACGGTGAAGACCGGCTGCTGCTCAAGCTGGAGGATGTGCCCGATAATTTTATCAAGATGTTGATCCTGGTTGAGGACAAGCGTTTCTTTGAACATGCGGGCGTAGACCCGCGCTCGATCGCGCGCGCCCTGGTCGCCAATATCAGGGCCGGTGAAACCGTGCAGGGCGGCAGTAC
>JBATHJ010000350.1:0-6765 GCA_049666625.1 Gammaproteobacteria bacterium
AACGCTAGCTAAAGAATTCGAGGATACTTAAGTGTTACAACCCAAGCGCACAAAATTTCGCAAGATGTTCAAAGGCAAAAACCGCGGTGTTGCCCAGAGCGGTAACCGAGTCAGTTTTGGTGACTTCGGCCTCAAGGCGGTCGAGCGCGGCAGAATTACTGCGCGCCAGATTGAAGCCGCACGTCGTGCGATGACACGTCACATCAAGCGTGGTGGCAAAATCTGGATCCGTATTTTTCCGGATATGCCTATTTCGAAGAAACCACTCGAAGTACGTATGGGCAAGGGAAAAGGTAATGTTGAATTTTGGGTATCCAAAGTTCAGCCCGGTACAGTTTTATACGAAATTGAAGGTGTGGATGAAGAGCTTGCACGCGAAGCGTTCCGCCTGGCAGCCAACAAGCTGCCGATTAAAACCACATTTGTTGCACGTACGGTGATGTAATGGCAAACGCACAAGATTACAGAAAGATGTCCGAAAAGGACCTGGGTACAGAGCTGAATAATCTCAGACGCGAGCAGTTCAACTTACGTATGCAGCTGGGTACCGGTAATACGCCGAAGATTCATCGCTTCAGTGTCGTACGCCGTGATATCGCACGTGTTAAAACCGTGCTCAATGAAAAGAAGGCAGGTAAAGCATAATGGCTGCATCACAAGCACAGACAAGCGATGCTGTAGTACAGCGTACACTGACTGGCGCGGTTTCCAGCGAAGCGATGGATAAAACCATCACCGTGGTTATCGAGCGCAAAATCAAGCACCCGGTATATGGCAAGTACGTCAAGCGTTCTACCAAGTTACACGTGCATGATGAAAAAAATGAATGCGGTAAAGGTGATATTGTTGTAATTGAACAGTGCCGTCCAATGTCCAAGACCAAGTCATGGCGACTGGTCAAGATTGTTGAAAAGGCCGCTACGGTCTAACAACTGCCCAGTTACAGGAAACTGACATGATACAAATGCAGACAGTTTTAAACGCTGCCGACAATAGCGGAGCCCGCAAGGTGCAATGCATCAAGGTGCTCGGTGGTTCACACCGCCGTTATGCATCGGTCGGTGATGTTATTAAGGTGAGCGTGAAAGACGCGATACCGCGCGGCAAGGTTAAAAAAGGCGAAGTCTATAACGCCGTTGTAGTACGTACCACCAAGGGTGTGCGCAGGTCCGATGGCTCATTGATTCGTTTTGACACCAATGCTGCTGTTATTTTGAACAGTAACCTGCAGCCAATCGGCACGCGTATTTTTGGGCCGGTTACACGTGAACTTCGAAATGAAAAGTTCATGAAAATTATTTCGCTTGCGCCAGAAGTGCTCTGAGAGGTTTGGCAATGAAACGAATTCGTAAAGGCGATCAGGTTGTTGTGATCAGCGGCAAAGACAAAGGTCGGCATGGCACTGTGTTAGTTGTGCGTGATGATGATCGTCTGATTGTCGAAGCCGTTAACATGGCCAAGAAGCACGTGAAAGCCAACCCGATGCAGGGTGCTGAAGGTGGAATTGTCGAAAAAGAAATGCCGATTCACATTTCCAATGTGATGTTGTTTAACGCGATTTCTAATAAAGGCGATCGTGTAGGTTTTAAGATGCTTGAAGATGGCCGTAAAGTACGCTGCTTCAAGTCGAATGGCGAAGTGATTGACGTATAAGCTTGCCGGAACTCAGGTTTGAAACATGACTAGATTAGAAGATTATTACCGCAATACAGTGATCAAGCAGTTGATGGAGAACAGCGGGTTTAAAAACCCGATGGAAGTACCACGCATTACCAAGATCACGATTAACATGGGTGTTGGCGAAGCGATTGGCGACAAGAAAGTTATTGAGAATGCTGTTGCTGATATGGAAAAAATAACCGGCCAAAAGCCGATTATTACCCTGGCACGCAAGTCAGTTGCATCTTTCAAGGTGCGCGACGGGTATCCAATTGGCTGCAAGGTAACGCTGCGACGTGATCGCATGTATGAATTCCTTGATCGCCTGATTAATATTTCGATTCCGCGTATTCGTGACTTCCGCGGTCTGAATGGAAAATCATTTGATGGCCGTGGTAATTACAATATGGGCGTCAAAGAGCAGATTATTTTCCCGGAAATCGATTACGAAAAGATCGATACCCTGCGTGGCATGGATGTATGTATTACCACCACGGCAAAAACTGATGATGCAGGTCGCGCATTGCTGACCGCATTCAACTTTCCGTTTAAAGGTTAAGGTTAAAAAGAATGGCTAAAATGTCGATGAAAATGCGCGAGTTAAAACGCGCCCAGCTGGCAAGTAAATACGCTGCTAAACGTGCTGAACTGCGCACGATTATCAACGACCAGACTTCCGATTTTGATGCCAAGATGGCTGCACAAAAAACCATGCAAATGTTGCCACGTGATTCAAGCCTTGTGCGCAAGCGTAATCGTTGCCGCATAACAGGCCGTCCACACGGTGTATTCCGCAAGTTCGGTCTGTGTCGCAACAAGCTGCGCGAAGCTGCGATGCGTGGTGATATCCCAGGTCTGGTAAAAGCCAGCTGGTAACACGACCTGATAATAATTTAGCTAAGGTATACGAACATGATGTCAGACCCAATTGCTGATATGTTGACCAGAATAAGAAATGGTCAGTCCAGCAAAAAAATAAGTGTAACCATGCCAGCGTCCAAGCTGAAGGCTTCGATCGCCAAAGTATTGCAGGACGAAGGCTATATTGCCGGCTTCGAAGTAAACAAAGATGCCAAGCCTGTGATGACGGTTACGCTTAAATATTATGAAGGCCGTCCCGTGATCGAAAAGCTTGATCGTGTGTCACGCCCGGGTTTGCGTATCTACAAGAGTAAAGACGAAATACCGACTGTATTGAACGGTCTTGGTATCGCAATTATTTCGACTTCATCAGGTGTAATGACAGGCCGTCAGGCACGTGATACGGGTCGTGGTGGTGAGGTAATCTGCACGGTTTCCTAAACCGCAGATTCGCAGCATATTAACAGGGTATAAGTAATGTCACGTATCGCAAATAAACCAGTCGAGATTCCATCAGGCGTGGAAGTTAAGCTTGACGGCCAGTCGATTGCTGTAAAAGGCAAGAACGGCCAGCTGGATCTTGTAGTGCATAACATCGTTGAAGTTAAGCATGAAGATAATGTGCTGAAGTTTCTGGGTCGCGAAGGTGAGCCGGGTTCGGTTGCCATGGCAGGAACCATGCGTTCGCTGACAGACAACATGATGATTGGCGTTAGCGCCGGGTTTGAGAAAAAGCTTGAACTGGTTGGCGTCGGTTATCGTGCGCAGGCACAGGGCAAGATGCTTAATCTTACGCTTGGTTTCTCGCATCCTGTGAATTACGCAGTGCCAGATGGCATTACGGTTGAAACACCATCGCAGACAGAAATTATAGTGAAAGGTGCTGACAAACAGGTTGTTGGCCAGGTTTCCGCAGAAATTCGCGCCTACCGTCCACCAGAGCCATACAAGGGCAAGGGTGTGCGTTATTCGGATGAGCGAGTATTGCGTAAGGAAGCCAAGAAGAAATAAGCGGCCAGGTTAATCCAGGCCCAGGTAAATACGGCATTAGTACAAACAGAGTAATTCGAGCGATATCATGATTTCAAAAAAGGCCAGCAGATTACGCAGAGCGAAACGCGCACGCGGTAAGATCAGCGAAATGGGCGCACATCGCCTGACAGTGCATAGAACACCGCGCCATATTTATGCGCAGGTAATTTCACCGGATGGCCATACTGTCATCGCGGCTGCTTCCACTGTGCAAAAAGATGTGAAAGGCGACGTGAAATATACAGGCAACATCGAAGCTGCCAGTGCAGTGGGAAAGAGTCTTGCAGAAAAATCCAAATCTGCCGGCGTTACACAGGTCGCATTTGACCGTTCTGGTTTCAAGTATCACGGCAGGGTCAAGGCCCTGGCCGATGCTGCACGTGAAGCCGGTCTCGAGTTTTAACAGGATTGAATGATGGCAAATATAGAATCTAATTCAGCTAAAGACGATCTGATTGAAAAACTGGTTGCGGTAAATCGCGTTGCCAAAGTGGTAAAAGGCGGTCGTCAATTTGGTTTTACAGCATTGACCGTAGTCGGTGACGGCAACGGCACCATTGGTTTCGGTTATGGCAAGGCAAAAGAAGTACCGCAAGCCATACAGAAAGCAATGGACAAGGCGCGCAAGAACATGAAAAAAGTGCCCCTCAATGGCGGCACACTGCAGCATCCTGTGACAGGAATTCACGGTGCTGCCAATGTGTACATGCAGCCGGCATCAGATGGTACAGGCATTATCGCCGGTGGTGCGATGCGTGCAGTGTTTGAAGCAGTTGGCGTGAATAACGTACTGGCTAAAATCAACGGCACTCGTAACCCGGTGAACGTTGTTCGCGCGACCATTAACGGTCTGAGTTCAATGACTTCGCCGGCATTTGTAGCTGCCAAGCGTGGCAAGAAAGTCGAAGAAATTCTCGGCTAGATCGAACATCGAGCAGGAATAATCCCGTGGCTAAAAAAGAACTTAAAGTAACGCTGGTGAAGAGCACAATCGGTCGTCTGAAGTCGCATAAGGCATGCGTACAGGGCCTCGGTCTGCGCCGCACCAATCATTCTGTCAACGTGATAGACACACCTGAGAATCGCGGCATGATTAACAAGGTGTCTTACATGCTATCGGTCGAGGAGATCTAATCATGCAACTTAACGATCTTCATCCTGCTGAGGGTGCGAGCAAAGACCGCAAACGTGTTGGTCGCGGTATTGGCAGTGGCACGGGTAAAACCTGTGGCCGTGGCCATAAGGGCCAGAAAGCTCGCTCCGGCGGTTTTCATAAAGTCGGTTTTGAAGGTGGCCAGATGCCTTTGCAACGCCGCCTGCCAAAAGTTGGCTTTAATTCGCGTTCGGCTAAAACCAGCGCTGAAGTGCGCCTGCACGAACTCGCAAATATCAATGCTGATGTGATTGATATCGCGGCATTGATAACGGCAGACGTTGTGCCTGCGAATACGCAGAAGGCCAAGGTCATTGCTTCTGGTGAAATCAGCAAGGCAGTTACGCTCAAGGGCATAGCTGTCACTCCCGGTGCCAAAAAGGCAATCGAGGCTGCTGGCGGCAGTATCCAGGCCTGATAACTAGAGATACTGCAGCATGAAAGCACCTGGACATATGCAGGAACTCAAACAGCGCTTGCTGTTTGTCATCGGTGCATTAATTGTATTTCGTATCGGTACGTTTATTCCGGTACCGGGCATTGATCCAAATGTACTGTCGACCCTGTTTGGTCAGCAGCAGGGCAGCATCCTGGGCGTGTTCAACATGTTCTCCGGTGGTGCGCTGGGTCGTATGTCGATGTTTGCGCTGGGCATCATGCCGTATATTTCGGCATCGATTATCATGCAGCTGCTCGCGGTAACGGTGCCGTCGCTGGAACAGATTAAAAAAGAAGGTGAGTCGGGACGTCGCAAGATTGCGATGTACACGCGCTACTTCACCCTGGTGCTGGCAAGTTTTCAGTCAATCGGGATATCGGTGGCATTGCAGAGCCAGTCGGTCGGCGCTAACGCACTGGTGATTACGCCCGGCGTAGGCTTTATTTTTACCGCAGCGGTGACCCTGGTGACCGGCACCATGTTCCTGATGTGGCTGGGTGAGCAGGTGACTGAACGCGGTATTGGCAATGGTATTTCAATCATTATCTTTGCCGGTATCGTTGCAGGTTTGCCGACTGCGATCGGTGGCACGCTGGAACTGGTGAGAACGGGCGAGCTGCATACGCTGGCAACCATCTTCCTGTTCGCGCTGGCCGTCGCCGTGACCGGGTTCGTGATATTTGTCGAGCGTGGCCAGCGCCGCATTACGGTGAATTACGCCAAGCGCCAGCAGGGCAGAAGGCTGTACCAGGCGCAGAGCAGCCATTTGCCGCTGAAACTGAACATGGCCGGGGTTATCCCGCCGATTTTTGCCTCCAGTATTATCCTGTTCCCGGCGACCATGGGTAGCTGGTTTGGGCAGACCGAAGGCATGGAATGGCTGGCAGATATCGCCAGTACGCTGGCACCGGGGCAGCCAATATACGTCTTCCTGTATGCCCTGGCGATCATATTTTTCTGCTTCTTTTACACCGCGCTGCAGTTTAATGCGCGCGATACGGCTGACAACCTGAAGAAATCAGGTGCCTTTATACCAGGCATCCGGCCGGGCGAGCAGACCGCGCGTTATATCGATACGGTGATGACGCGACTGACATTTGTCGGCGCCATGTACATCACGTTGGTGTGTTTGCTGCCGGAATTCCTGATTTTGTACTGGAATGTGCCGTTTTACTTTGGTGGTACCTCACTGCTGATTATCGTGGTGGTGGTAATGGATTTTATGGCGCAAATTCAAACACATATGATGTCTCATCAATATGAAGGCATTATGAAAAAAGCCAACCTCCAGGGCTACAAGCGTTGATAAGTGGTTGATTTGTGATTGTTTTGGACACGAATCAGGCTGAATTAGAGAAAACTCGGTGTTTACCGGAGATATAAAATGAAAGTTCGTGCATCAGTTAAAAAAATGTGCCGCAACTGCAAGATCGTCAAGCGCAACGGTGTATTGCGCGTGATCTGCAGCGACCCGCGCCACAAGCAGCGCCAGGGCTGATCGCGGGTCACCGCGTGTTGCTTTGAAACAGTAATCTCAGTACAATTGCGCGCTTTGTCGCGCTTAGACGGAAACATAAATGGCTCGTATAGCTGGTATAAATATCCCACCCAACAAGCACAC
>JBATHJ010000351.1:0-1511 GCA_049666625.1 Gammaproteobacteria bacterium
GGAGCTGTTTTTGTTTGTGGTGTATGTCTGCTTTTGGCGGTGGGATCAGCCAGTCACCACCACAGTTAATGAATGTCCGCTCTGCACGAAACGATCTGATCATAATAGGTCTGGCACGAGCCATTAAACAAGGATTGAATTACGACACACCATAGATTCAGGTATTTTGTTACTTGCCGTCAGTCATCGTCAACGGAAAATGCAAACTCCCAGCAGCCTTGCGCATGTCCTCCTGCTTACGCCGGTCGTAATTCGCGGTCGTTTTGGGATCACTGTGACCGGCCAGGGCCTGCGCCATTCTCAGGTCACCAGTTTCTTCCAGGATTGTGGAGATGAAGGTCTTCCTAAAATCGTGAGGGGAAATCTCAGCGATACCGGCCTCAGCCTGACGCTTCTTCACGATATTATAAATCGCCTGATCAGATAACCGACCTGCCTGTATTTTTCCGTTTTTCAGGACACGGTAGAAGAGGGCACCATCAAAGTCACCGCGTATCGACAACCACTGCCTTACAGCAGTGACAGTTCCATCATCAAGAAACAGCATCCGCTCTTTGTTACCTTTACCGATAATCCGGGTTTCCTTCAGCTCAAGGTCGATGTCCTCAACATTAAGATCAGCGACTTCCGAGCGACGCAGGCCGCCAATGTACATTAGACCAAATATGGCTAGATCCCTATAGGCAGCGGGTGATCGAATCGAGTCCGTTTTCCCGCCGATATTATTAGGGGTCAAGTAATCATTAAGGCAAGCATCTACCAGTGCCTTGATTTCGCCCTGGCTCATCATCCGTCCAGTTTGCAGGCGTGTACCAGACACCATTTTTACCAGCATAATGCGCTGATAGTCATCCGCGGTCATTAGCCGCATACCCATGGCTGCGCGTACCGTTCCACGTATTGCCGCCAGAATCGCATTTATTGTGGTGTGGGCATATTTCTGTTGCTGCAGCACACCAATAAGCGTCTGGACATGCTCGTAGCGTATGGAGCCCCAGGGACATTGTAGGTAATCCGGGTAATCGAACAAGATGGCAACTTTGTTCATATGGCTGCGAACCATACGCTTTGTCGCGTCAGATTTACCTGCCAGGTAGGTATCGACAGCATTTGCGTAAACAGAAGTCTCGCCAGCGAGCACCGGCAGAGCCTTCATTTCAGGCGTCAGGCTTTTTTCTTTGGTAAAGCGCGATTCACGACGTGCCATGCAGATGCTCTCATTCTTATTTCTGGGGCAATACCAGCACTGGCCGGCACAACCGATTCCTTATATATGCAGAATGAGTATAGTATAACTTTTGATAATGTATATTATCATAAGTAATAATCTACCAAGTGGCACGAGAATTCAGGTTAATTTGTCAGATTCAAACAATGGTTGCTTCTGGCCGGTATGCGACCTTTTAAGGATTATCATGGCCTGGAAGCAATGAAGGGTCAGAAACCGACCTTTTGCAGACACTTATCTTTTCAATTGTCTAATCGCAACACCGTTAGCACACCATAGCGCC
>JBATHJ010000352.1:0-1901 GCA_049666625.1 Gammaproteobacteria bacterium
CTCTTGGCACCGCTGCCGCCGTCGCCGGGGCCTTCGGCATCACCCGGCTGCAAACCTTCCGGATCTTCCTGCCAGTGGGTCACGAGCGGCACCAGTATCAGGTGCGCTGAACTGGATATAGGCAAAAACTCGGTCAGGCCCTGCACCAGCGCCAGCACAATAATCTGAATGATGTCCACTAAATGCACCTGCCATTAATGTAAGCACACGCTGGTGGACGAATGAATAATGAATAATGAATAATGAATAATTTAATAAACGAAAATCCCTTAACACCGACGAACCAGGCCATGACCATACCCGTAAAATGAGCATACCTGGTGCTGTTTTTTAGTTTGCGCTTCTCATTATTCATTATTAATTATTCACTATTCATTGATTTAAAGTCTGCTGCGCAGATCATGAAACATAAAACCGCTGAGGGAACTCTCCAGGTTTTTCGCCAGCCCCATGACTTTGAAACGCTCGCCCATTTCAGACGGCAGCGTCAGGGTTTTAATCTGCTGCGCGAGCAGTAGCTGTTGCCGGGCATCATCGCTTACCTGCTCCTGGTGCAGGTCGGCCAGTCCGCCGCCCATGAGGAAGGTTGCCTGTGTTGTGTAGCCGAGCAATTGAAAACCGGCGTCGACTGCAGCGTGTGCGACTTCGCTAAAATCAACGTAGGCGGTAATATCCTGCACGCCGGGATACCAGAATGGATCGGGATGGGCGCGTTGCTGATAATGACACATCAGCGTGCCGAGATTACGTTCGTCGTGATAATACTCTTTTGCGCCGACGCCATAATCAATTAATAACACCGCGCCTGTTTTCATACTGGCGAACAGGGACTCAACCCAGGGACGTATGTTGAGATTGACCTCGGAACAATAGCCCGTCGGCAACGCGGCTTCGCGTCGCTGCTCAATAGTATCGACCGCCGCGCACACTGCTTCGTCGGCAGCACGGTAATCGCGGTACATGCCACCGCGCTCATAGCCGACAATCATTTGCTCGACACCTTTGGCTTTGCGCCGAAAGCACTCGACCGGCATTGCATCCAGCACTTCGTTGGCCAGTATCACACCCACAAAGCCCTCAGGTAATGTTTCGATCCACTGCACGCGTGCTAACAGTTCGGGCGCGCGTGTGCTGATGGTGTCCTGCTGGCGCTGGCGCAGTTCTGCACTCAGTTCGAGTATCAGGTAAGTTTCAGGCAAGGCCGACTGGCGTTCGAGCTCGAGCAGAATATCTGCCGCCATCACGCCCGATCCGGCGCCGAACTCGAGCAACGAGAATTGTGGCATTGCACGGCATAACTCGACCACCTGGCGCGCAATGCATTGCGAAAACAGCGGCGATACTTCCGGCGCGGTGACGAAATCGCCGGCAGCACCAAATTTTTGCAGCCCGCCGGTGTAATACCCCAGGCCGGGCTGGTACAGCGCAATCTGCATATAGTCGGCAAAACTGATTGCATCGCCGTGTTTTTCACAGGCCTGCTCAATGACTTTGCACACGGCTTCGCTGCGCTGCTTTTCTTCAGCACCGGGCTCGGGCAATATGTCTGGCGAAGGTTTCACTTTGGATGTATGAGTAATATATGCGATTATTGGTTCACAGCAGCCAGGTAAGTAAATTCAATAGTGACCGATTCTAACAGCTTGTACGGTAAGGCCGCACTGATTACCGGCGGTGCAGTGCGCATCGGTGCAGAAGACGCCCGTGTGCTGCATGCCGCCGGCATGAATATTATTATTCACTGCCGCAGTTCACGCCGGCAGGCCGACCAGCTTGCCGACGAACTCAACACGCTTCGCCAGCAGTCGGCGCATGTGTTGCAGCTTGATCTCGACCACACCGACAAACTCGCCGGCCTGGTGGATGATGCCGCCGCCGTATGGGGCCGTTTAGATGTACTC
>JBATHJ010000353.1:0-3240 GCA_049666625.1 Gammaproteobacteria bacterium
GCTTTGCATTTGCCGCAAATACGCTTGAAACCGTGCAATACAACACGCTCCCGGGTAATCGACTGCAGATTATTCTTGGCATGTCGGAAGAGGCCGTCAAACCCCTGAGCTTCACAATCGATAACCCTGCGCGCATCGCATTTGATTTTGCAAACACGGCAAGCAGCCTGCCCAAGCGCGCGCAACCGGTGGGCATCAGCATTGCACAATCAATCACCGCGATTACAGCGAAAGATAAAACACGCGTCATTTTAAACCTCACTGAGGTGGTTCCCTACCAGGTAACAACAGAAGGCACCAATGTAATTATCACGCTCGACAGTGAAGCCACGGGCACCGGCTTTACCGATGCCGCATCCAGTGCGCCGACACCTGAAGGCACACCACGCTTCTCGGATCGCGTACGCGGAGTAGACAATATCGACTTCCGTCGTGGCAGCAATGGCGAAGGCCGCGTTGTGGTTTCGCTAAACGAAACCAATATCCCGATGGACATCACCGAAGAATTTGGCAAGGTGGTCGTCAAGTTCATCGGCGCCAAACTCCCGGAAGAACTTAGACAGACACTTGATGTACTCGATTTTGCCACACCGGTAAAAGCCGTCAGCAGCTATGAGCGCAACGGCAATGTCCGCATCGAGATTGAACCTGTAAGCACTAACTACGAGCATGTCGCCTACCAGGCAAACAATATTTTCACCATTGAACTGAAGCCCATCAGCAAGGAAGAACTGGACGAACAAAACCAGGCCAAGTTTGGTTACACCGGTGAACGCCTGTCTTTGAACTTCCAGGACATTCCGGTACGTGCTGTCTTGCAGCTGATTGCTGACTTTACCGGCCTCAATGTTGTGGTCAGTGACTCTGTCGACGGCAACCTGACGCTGCGTTTGAAGAATGTTCCCTGGGACCAGGCACTGGACATTATTCTTAAAGCCAAAGGCCTGTCCAAGCGCGAGTCCGGCAACGTGATGCTGGTCGCCCCGAGCGAAGAAATTGCCGCACAGGAGAAAATTGATCTCGAGGCCGCGCAGGCGGTGACCGAGCTGGCACCCCTGCGTAGCGCATTCTTCACCATCAACTTTGCCAAAGTCACTGAACTCAAACCACTGTTCGAAAGTGAAGGCGTCGCTGGCGGTGAAGGCGAAAGTGGTGGCGCATCAGGCACCCTGCTGTCGCCGCGTGGCAGCGTCATCATTGATGAGCGCACCAACACCCTTATTCTGAAAGATACCGAAGAAGTCATCAGCGAAGTCAGACGCATACTGACCAAGCTCGATGTGCCGATTCGCCAGGTAATGATTTCATCACGCATCGTGATCGCCAATGATGACTTTACCCGTGAACTCGGTAACCGTTTCGGTGTGACCCGGGCAACAACCTACAGTAACGGTGAAGGCTTCGCGACCACCAGCGGAACCGTAGGTGCGACTGACACTATCACTAGCAGTGCACTCGATAATATCGGCACTACCGGTAATCCATTTCCAGTCGACGTACCCTTTGGTAACTTCGACCGCTTCAATGTCAACCTTGCCACCGCAGGCGCAGCAGCAGGCAGTATCGCCTTCTCTGTGCTGAAAGGCGGCACGCTGATCGACCTCGAGCTGTCAGCACTGCAGGCAGAGAACAAGGGTGAAATCATATCCAGCCCGCGCGTAGTCACATCTGACCGTCACGAGGCCTTTATTGAGCAGGGTGTAGAAATCCCCTACCTGTCTGCATCATCCAGTGGTGCTACCCAGGTCGAGTTCAAAAAGGCGGTGCTGTCAATTACCGTCACGCCGCAGATCACACCCGACGACAAGATCATCATGGACCTCTCAGTCAAGAAAGACGCCGTTGGTGAAGTTTTCTCAGGCATCCCGAGTATCGATACCCGCGAAGTGGGTACCCAGGTGCTGGTCAACAATGCCGACACCATCGTACTGGGCGGTATCTACGAACAGGTCAAACGCGATGAAGTCGACAAGGTGCCTTTCCTGGGTGATTTGCCACTGATCGGTTATTTCTTCAAACACACACTGGAAAGTGATGAAAAAGCCGAGCTGCTGATCTTTGTTACACCAAAGATCCTGAAAGAGTCCCTCTCACTCTAAGACTACTCACAGTCAGCTCCACACCGCCCCGCATCACGCAAGTCATGCGGGGCATTTTTTTCAGGGCTAAAATATTTGCTTAGACCTGGCCGAATCGTTAGTCTTGCGCAGCCATGAGCAAAACCAATATCTTTCTCATCGGGCCCATGGGTGCCGGTAAAACCACTATCGGACGGCAGCTGGCTCGCAAGCTGAACATGGAGTTTCTCGACAGCGATCGTGTGATAGAAGAGCGTACAGGTGCCGATATCCCGCTGATATTCGAAAAAGAAGGCGAAGCAGGCTTCCGCAAACGCGAGCAGGCAGTGATCGACGAACTGACACAGCAACCCAACCTGGTGCTGGCCACGGGCGGTGGCGCTGTGCTTGATGCCCAGAATCGCGCGCATTTGTCCCAACGCGGCACAGTTATATATCTGCACAGCAGCCTCAGCTCGCTGGTGGAGCGAACCAGCAAGGACCGCAACCGGCCGCTGCTGCACGGAGACGAAAACCCGCGCGAGGTCCTCAGCCGGATTCTGCAGCAGCGTGAACCGCTGTATCGCGAAACCGCAGACCTGACCATTAACACCAGCAACAACTCGATACGCAACGTGATACAGGCTATCATTGGCCAAATAAGTAATCCCGGGTGAATACACGCCCCGATCACACATCTACGACCAAATCCGCATGAAACAACTGACTGTTGAACTCGGTGAGCGCAGCTACCCGATTTATATTGGCGACAAGCTGCTCGGGCAGTCCGACCTGCTGCAAAAACATATACCCGGCAACAGCGCGCTGATAGTCAGCAATGAAACCGTGGCGCCGTTATACCTCGGTAAGGTCAGCGCCATGCTCAGCGGTATTCGCCACCAAAGCGTGATACTGCCTGACGGAGAACAGTACAAAAACCTCGACGTGCTCAATCGCATTTACGACGCCTGCCTGAGCAACCGGCTGGACCGCAATACCACCATCATCGCGCTCGGCGGCGGTGTCGTCGGTGACATGGCAGGCTTTGCCGCAGCCAGTTACCAGCGCGGGGTTAACCTGGTTCAAATACCCACCACATTGTTGTCCCAGGTCGACTCCTCGGTGGGCGGCAAAACCGGGGTAAATCATGCGCTGGGTAAAAACATGATCGGTGCGTTTTATC
>JBATHJ010000354.1:0-1874 GCA_049666625.1 Gammaproteobacteria bacterium
GCCGTGCTCGATTTGCCGTTTTCGATTTACAGCACTTTCGTGCTCGAACAGCGTTTCGGATTTAATCGCACCACCGCCAGAACCTTCATCATGGACATGCTCAAGGGGGGGCTGCTCGCGCTGGCGATCGGCGTGCCGCTTATTTATATCGTGTTATGGCTGATGCAGCGGAGCGGGGAATTATGGTGGCTCTACACCTGGGGCGTGCTCACCGGTTTCAGCGTGCTGATGATGTGGATTTACCCGACCTGGATTGCGCCCATATTCAACAAGTTTGAACCGCTGGAAGATGGCGCCACCCTGCAGCGCATCAAAAGCCTGTTGAACCGCTGCGGCTTCAGCAGCAATGGCGTGTTCGTGATCGACGGTTCGCGGCGCTCATCGCACGGCAATGCCTATTTCTCCGGTTTCGGCAAAAACAAGCGCATCGTGTTTTTCGATACCCTGCTGAAAATGCTCGATGATGACCAGCTCGAAGCCGTGCTCGCGCACGAACTCGGTCATTTCAAAAAGAAACACGTTTTCCAGGGCATGCTGATTTCGTTCGCCACCACCTTTATCGGCCTCGCCGTCCTCGCCTGGCTGATGAAAAATGACTGGTTTTATCACGCACTTGGCGTCAGCACGCCTTCGACCTACATGGCGCTGCTGCTATTTACTATCATCGCGCCGGTGTTCACTTTCATGCTGAGCCCGCTGATGAGCATGTTCTCGCGCAAGAATGAATTTGAAGCCGATGCCTTTGCCGCCGAACAAACCGACGCCAGCCACCTGGTGCAGGCCCTGGTGGGGCTTTACCGCGAAAATGCCAGCACGCTGACGCCCGACCCGTTATATTCAGCCTTCTATGATTCACATCCGCCCGCGCCGGTGCGTATCGCGCATTTATATGCACAACCACAACATCAGGGTTAAGCCATGAAAAAAATTATGTCTGACAGCTTCAAAACCATTCTCTGCTCCCTCGCCATTATCAGCACCCAGGCCTGTGCCGACGACAAGACCGACAATAAGGCCGAGGTTAAGACAAGCGGCGACAAGGCAGAATACTATGCGCATGGTGAAGAAATTCACCAGGACCACTGCCTCAAGTGCCACACCGACCAGGTCTATACCCGCAGCGACCGCTTCGTGACATCCATCAATGCCCTCGGCCAGCAGGTAGAACGCTGCAAGAACGGCAACAATATACCCTGGTTTGACGAAGACACCGAAGCCGTGGTGCATTTTTTGAACACTAAATATTACAAGTTTTAGGCCATGCAGCTCGCCGATCGCCAGTGCCAGCACAAACCTGCAGCGCTTGATGGCGATGCCATTACCCTGCTGTTGAGCGAAATCGATCAGGACTGGCAATTAGCCGCAGACAAACAGTCGATCCAGCGCGAGTTTAAATTCAAAAATTATTATGAAACCATGGCGTTTGTGAACGTGGTGGCGATGATTGCGCACCAGCAGGATCACCACCCCGAGATGAGCGTCAGTTACAACCGCTGCCGCGTTGACTACAGTACCCACAGCGTTGGCGGATTGTCAGACTACGATTTTATCTGCGCCGCCAAAATTGACGCGACCCTGCCGCTGTAACATGGCAAAACGCAGACTTTCGGACCAGCAAAAGCGCCGTATCGCCAAAAACAAAACCCAGCACCTCGACACGCCGGTATCAATCGATCCCGACGCGCAACAGGTCCACGGCACCATCGTGATTCATTACGGACGCCAGGTGGTAGTAGAAACCGCGCAACATCAGCAGCACAACTGCAAACTGCGGCAGAACCTGGGCGATATAGCCTGCGGCGATCGCGTTGTATTCCTGCCGGGCGATGATACCGAGCACGGTGTGGTCATCGCCATCGATGAGCGCGTCAACC
>JBATHJ010000355.1:0-1777 GCA_049666625.1 Gammaproteobacteria bacterium
TCCACGATGACACCAGCGGACTGGATTATGTCAGTATTCCCGCGGGCAGCTTCGTTATGGGCACGCCGGAAACTGATCTAAAAACGGCGCTTGCCGAAATGCCAAAACCTGATGCGAAACTTGTCACCGATGAAACGCCGGCACAGACTATAGTGCTTGCGCATGACTTCATGCTTTCAACCACCGAAGTCACGCAGCAGGCCTGGTACCAGGTGATGAAAACCCGCCCCGGGCCCGACAGCCACTGGCAGCACAAAAACTGGCAACAACTGCCGGTGGTGTCTGTCAGCTGGGAGGATGCACAGCAATTCATTGATAAACTCAATTCAATATCAGGGCACTATTATTACCGACTGCCGACCGAAGCTGAATGGGAATATGCCGCGCGCGCCGGCAATAACGACCTACGGCCCTTCAGCCTGCTCGAAATGGATGAACACGCATGGTATTTGCACAATTCAAATGACGAAGTACAAGCCGTAGCGCAACTCGATGCCAATGCATTTGGTCTTTACGACATGTTTGGCAATGCCTGGGAGTGGGTGGCTGACTGGTATCATCCGCAAAGTTACGCATCCAGTGAACAAATCAATCCACAGGGCCCGCTAACGGGCAGCAAAAAAGTCCGCCGCGGCGGTTCGTATCATTGCGCGCCACACATGGTCCGTTCTGCTTACCGCGCGGCGGATTTACCTGACGTGGCGTACTCGGTTCTGGGGTTTCGACTGGTCGCAAAAGCGCGCTGAGTTTTATAAAATCAATCCATTGTTGACAGTCAGAAAACCGCCATACTAGACTATGTCTAAGTCAAGATGGTGTAGACTCTGCGTCCACCACATTAGATTCATATAACTATCAGGAGAGACACCATGAGCCTTAAAGGCAGCAAAACTGAACAAAGCCTGAAAGACGCCTTCGCAGGCGAATCCCAGGCAAACCGCCGTTACCTGTATTTCGCAGCCAAAGCCGACGTTGAAGGTTACAACGATGTATCTGCAGTATTCCGCTCAACCGCTGAAGGCGAAACCGGCCATGCCCACGGCCACCTCGAATACCTTGAAGAATCAGGTGACCCGGCCACCGGCCTGCCCATCGGCGCCACTGCTGACAACCTCAAATCTGCCATCGCCGGTGAAACCCACGAGTACACTGACATGTACCCGGGCATGGCCAAGACTGCACGCACCGAAGGTTTTGATGAAATCGCTGACTGGTTTGAAACCCTGGCCAAGGCCGAGCGTTCACACGCCAATCGTTTCCAGAAAGCACTGGATAACCTCGACGGCTAATTCACACACCCATGTAACACATTCAGGGCCGGTAATTTACCGGCCCTGTTGTCTACGGTATATAGAACACGGCAAACAGGTATGAGAGAAGGTAATCTTGAAGCGCCCACCCGGCACCCGCTCGGGCACGAGAAAGCAGAATTCTGGAATGAAGAAACCCTGTTCGAAGAACTCGAACGTGTGTTTGATATTTGCCACGGTTGCCGACGCTGCGTCAGCCTGTGCGGTTCGTTTCCCACCCTGTTCGACCTGGTAGATGAATCTTCCACTTTCGAAGTTGATGGTGTCGCCAAACGCGATTACTGGAAAGTGGTCGATCACTGTTACCTGTGCGACCTGTGTTACATGACCAAGTGCCCCTACGTGCCACCTCACGAATGGAACGTGGATTTCCCGCACCTGATGTTGCGCGCCAAGGCCATCAAGTTTAAAAAAGGCGATATCAAAACACGCGACAGGCTGATTACATCCACCGACATGATCGGCAA
>JBATHJ010000356.1:0-2106 GCA_049666625.1 Gammaproteobacteria bacterium
GGTATGCAGCCAGCGATCGCCCCACTGGGTCAGCGCAATCAGGGTCGGCTGTAAATCCCGGCCCATTTTTGTAAGTTTATATTCATGGCGTTTCGCGCCCGCTTTCACTGGCACGCGTTCCAGCACGCCGTTGTCGCATAACTTGCGCAGGCGCGCGCTGAGAATATTGCGCGCAATCCCCAGGTGCTGCTGAAAATCCTCGAACCGGCGGGTACCAAAAAATGCTTCGCGCAAAATCAGGATGGTCCACCATTCACCGATCAGGTCGAGCGCATTGGCGATAGAGCAATTGAGATCATCGAGTTTGTTTCGTGGCATGGCCTGACTATAAATTTATTAGTTGCAATATGCAACTTATTATGTTTTAGTAGCATATCGCAACTTTTACCATCGTCGTCAGCATCAACATTGACCGGCAACATCGGCCGCAGCTTGTCACCACAGGGGGTGAATCGTGTCAGATGATCTCAACCAGGCCATGATCCAGGCCATGAACGATAAACGCCCTGTAAAAAGCCGGCGTAAAAAAGCCCACAAATCAAAAAAACCGCACCACATGCCCGTCACACTCAGGCTGTTTCGACTCGGCTTCAGGCTGGGTGGCGCACTCTCACCCAGGCTTGCTGGCAAGCTGGGTTACCGACTCTGGTTTACCCCGATGCGCCATAAAACCCCGGCGTCTGAACAGGCAGCGCTGCAGGCTGCAACTGTCGAGCAGCATAAGATCAACCAGCAAACCATTACCTGCTATCACTGGGGCGATTCCGGCCCCACGGTATTACTGGTGCACGGCTGGAGCGGGCGTGGCACCCAGCTGGGTGCTTTCGCTGCGCCACTGGTGGACGCCGGTTACCGGGTATTGAGTTTTGATGGCCCGGCGCACGGCCAGAGCAGCGGCAAACAAACCAACCTGTATGAATTTGCCGACACCATACTTGCACTGCGCGAACACTACGGTGAATTTGATTCGGTGATCACGCATTCGTTCGGCGGTCCCTGCATGGCCGTGGCCATGCAGCGCGGGTTAACAACAAAACGTGTCGTCAGCATTTCGCCACCCGCGGATGCCGAAGGCCTGGTGAAAAAATTTACCGCCACGCTGACAATTCCTGCAAAAGCCGAGCAGGATATGCTGCGCCGAATCGAAACCGACTTCGGCGCCGACATCTGGCAGAAGATTTCCATGCAACATACGGTACGTGACCTTGAGATACCCGCGCTGGTAATCCACGATGAGCATGACAGTGATGTTTCCTGGCAGGAGGGCGAATCGGTTGCACGCGCCTGGAACAATGCCCGCTTCATCAAGACCAGCAAGCTGGGCCATCGACGCATACTGCGCGACCCGGCGACTATAGAAACTGCGGTAAATTTTATTAAGATGGGGTTAGTCGAAGGCTAACTAATGTAAATAAAAAGTCAGTCCGCGAATAACGCAAAAGACGCGAATGTTTTTCTGGGGTGACTTCGTCACCCATAATCACTAGCTTCCTGCTTACAATTGCGTTTTTTGCGTTATTCGCGGACTACTGCTTTTAGCGCAGCATTACATCGAGCTGGTCGACGATTTCCGCCCAGTCGGCGTCTTCGTCCTTGACCTGTTTCAGAAATGTCGCCTGCGAGGTGCTCCAGAAATCAGCAGTGTGCAATTCAATGTCTGCCGGTATCGGCCGGTGCTGATGAATGAATGTCTCGATCGCCGCATCCGTACTGTTCAAACCCAGCTGTTTGAACAAGGTGTTCAGACTGTGTACGTGAGATTCCATTAAAGCCTCCGTAACTTGATTTCATTTGCGAACAATCATGCAAAGCCCGCGAGTCGCAAGCCAGTATATACCTGACCAGTAACCCGTAGGGCGCAATAACCAACGGGCATTGCGCCGGATGCACTTTATATATCGCCGACATGATGTATTTCAATATATCACCTGCCTGCGTGGCTGTAATATATGCAAATGGATGCGTCGGTTCTTCTTCTGAAAGTATCAAGTCTGCAATTGCGCGGCACACTGCGTCGCCAGTTCATTTTATATAGTTTTGCACTGAGTTTAAGCCTTGTTATCTGCCAGCCATTAAGTGCTGCCAGTGAATATTGCGATGCAAACC
>JBATHJ010000357.1:0-1622 GCA_049666625.1 Gammaproteobacteria bacterium
TGGTGATTCAATTTCCAGCCGGCCTTGCTGCAGGGCAATGCCTTCACCGGTATCGTCTGCATACACAATAAAGGTCGTGCCGCGCACACCAATCGTGGCAAAGCTTGTCCGTACCCGCCTGGGCTGACCAAAGACCTTGCGGAAAGTGAAATATATTTTTCCACCTATATGCGACAGCCAGCTGGTTTGTTCAACGCGTAAACTGCTTTTTTCATCCAGCACCGAGAGTGCGCCATCATCGAACTGGACCACTGCCCTGCCACCTTCCAGGGTCACAATGGTATCAAGCTCACGCACTACTTCTTTTGAAGTATCCACCTTGCGCTTCACGCCCTGTGGATTAATAACGTAGACATCTCCGTTGGCTTTCAGAATTCTGCCACGGCTATCGTCTGCAATTACACCCTGGGCGTGAAAAAGCATGATGAGCGATAATACTGCTGTCCACAAACATATCCTGCCTGGCATGGCTATTCCCGTAGTATCGTTATTGTTTATTTTTCGCAAGTATAGCGGACGCGGGCAGGATCGGGGTTTGAATCAGTTCACAGCATGCCAGGAAATGCATCGAATACTATGACATGCCTCACATGCAGGAAATAGTCTATGCAGCGTGTTATGCGACCATCATGCAGTGCTGTCGCAGTCACATGAAGTCCTTGATAGATATCTCAGAATCCAGGGCTTAGTCGTTGCGGGCGTTAATCAACATAGGGGCCGTGCTGATAGATGGGTTCATTATGTGGTTTGCCGAAACACAGCATACAGCGGCAGTTGCTGGCGGCACTAATCTCGATCTCGCCACCGGTTTCAAAAAAAATCGCCTGGCCGGCATTTACAGCTGTGTGATTGACACTGGCCTGGCCCATGACGAGATAGACAAATCCGCGAAACTCAGCTGGCAGCGTCTCGGTATATGTCGCATTCGCGTTCAGGCTTAGATCCAGGTATCGCGTCGGCGTGAGTAATTTTAAGGCCGCGTCTGTTCCGGTGAGTTCGCGCACACTGCCCTGTTCAATTTGCGTTTCGCGCACTTCATCTGCACTCACCTGTTGATATTCAGCCGGGTGCTGCTTGAGTCTACGCGGCAGGTTCACCCATAACTGGATCCCGCGCGTCGCCACATCCGAGGAGGGCATTTCCGAGTGCACAATGCCCTTGCCTGCGGTAAATCGCTGCAGTCCGCCAGCGCTGACAGTGGAATCATTGCCTAGATTATCCTTGTGCTGCATCGTGCCTTCGAAAACATAAGTGACACCTTCGAAACCGCGATGCGGGTGATCCGGAAAACCTGCCGATTGCGGCACGGTGAATTCATCCCAGAGCACAAAGGGATCAAAGTTCATCATGCCTGCCACCGGGAACAGGCGACGCACCCTTGCGCCTGCGCCTTCTTCGGCGTCTGTCGAATTATGAACAAATACCTTACTCATTGTGATCTCCTTGAATAAATAGTACGCCCGCCGTCCCTGGACAGGCCGCACGACATTACCACCACGAAAATCAGGAACCGAGCTTGCTATCCAGGCTGAATACACCGCTACCGTGCACCGCCAGCAGTAACAAACCACCTGCAATACTTATGTTCTTCATGAACAGTATCATTTGCATCTGATCGGCAA
>JBATHJ010000358.1:0-1916 GCA_049666625.1 Gammaproteobacteria bacterium
TCGTGTTTATCACTCTACTGAGCCTGCTGTTGTTTCTGGTGTCTAGAAGACTGCGCGCAAGGGCAAGAGTTTTTCTTAATAAGCATTTCTATCCTTATAAATATGATTACCGTGAAGAATGGCTGCGTTTTATTAATACAATATCTTTCTCGAACGAGCAGTTAAATCTTAAAACGATCAAGGCGATCACTCAGATTATCCATAGTCCTTCGGGCCAGTTATGGCTAAAGAAAAACAATAGTTTCTTCGAGTGTGTTGAAGCATTGAATATGCCAATAATATCCATGCGTGAGCCTTCCAATGGGTCACTTACAAAATTTATCAGTGAGAATGAATTTGTTATTAGCGTGGATGAGTTCTACCAGAAACCAGATGTATATCATCGACTAGGTGAGCTTGAATTGCCGCTTTGGGTTAAGGAAGTGAAGCCCTGGCTTATTGTGCCCCTGATTCATATCAATACCCTAATTGGTTTTATTGTATTGAGCCATTCCAGTGAGGGCATGAAGCATTTTAACTGGGAAGACAGCGACTTGCTAAAAACTGCTGCGCGCCAGGTTGCATCTTATATTGCGCAACAGGAAGACTCGATTGCACTGGCAGAAGCCAAGCAATTCGAAGATTTCAACAAACTGTCAACATATATTGTTCACGATATAAAAAACCTGGTGTCACAATTATCATTGATTGTATCGAACGCAGAAAAACATAAACATAATCCATTGTTCATGGAGGACGTTGTCAATACTGTGGGTAATACAGTCAGAAAGATGAACAAGATGCTCGACCTGGTAAGTAGCAAAACTAAAACAGAACAATCAAATACATTTGATATTGTAATATTGCTGGAAGAGCTGATTGCTCTGCGTGAAAAATCCCAGACGCTGCCGCTACCAACGCTGGCCTGCCAGAGCCATAGCTGCAACATCAAGGCTGACAAAGGCCAGTTGTTATCGGTTTTTGGACACCTGGTGCAGAATGCGCAGGATGCTACACCGGAGGATGGGACAATCCAGATTCTTCAGTCTCAAAACGATGGGCAGGTCGTGGTACAGGTTAAGGATACCGGTTGTGGCATGGACGATGCGTTCATTAAAAACAACCTGTTCAAACCGTTTAGATCCACCAAAGGCAAGGGCATGGGTATTGGGGTATATGAAACCCGTGAAATCATTCACGCGCTGGGCGGTTCAATCGAGGTAGAAAGCAGACCAGGAAAAGGCACCTGTTTCACAGTGCATTTACCCCTCGCAAATGCCTGAATCTAGTGTTAAATATTTCGACAAATTCATGAATCTGTGCTAAAAAGGCGCCATGTCAAATCATAATAAATTACTCGTCGTAGAAGACGATCCGGGCCTTCAGAGCCAGATAAAATGGTGCTTTGAGCACTATGATGTCATCCTCGCCAATGACCGTGAAAGTGCACTGGAGCAAGTCAGAAAGCACAAGCCACCGGTGGTGACACTGGACCTTGGATTGCCGCCGCACCCCGATGACCCGTCCGAAGGACTGGCAACGCTGGAACAAATCCTGGCGATCGAACCCACCACCAAGGTGGTCGTTGTGACCGGCCAGGATGAGCGTGAGAACGCGGTTAAAGCAGTGGGCCTGGGTGCGTACGATTTCTATACCAAGCCTTTTGAGCCCGAAATCATTGGCCTCATAGTGAACCGGGCCTACCGCCTGCTCGAGCTGGAGGCGGAGAACAGGCGGCTTGTGCAGGGCACTATCCATGAGCCCTTCGACGGGGTCATCGCCTGCAGTCCGCAGATGCAGACAGTGTGCAAAGCTGTAGAAAAAGTAGCGCCTTCTGATGCCACCATATTACTCCTTGGCGAAAGCGGCACCGGCAAGGAACTCTGCGCCCGCGCCCTGCATACCCTGGGTCAGCACCATAAGGGTAAGTTCGTCGC
>JBATHJ010000359.1:0-2911 GCA_049666625.1 Gammaproteobacteria bacterium
GGTCTGACCCTATTGATATAGATTAGACGGATTATCGCCGTAGCATGAAACCAAAGCTCACCAATGCTGAACCAAATAACCAGACAGCTGATGACAGGGGCACGACTGTTGAAGCGACAACTGACACGGTTAACACGCCATGACCAGGTACTTCGGTTAGATCGCCGACGATCCCATTTGCTAAATACACATTACTACCTTCGTGTAGAAAGATTATGACGAAACATGGGATTGGTCAAACAATAATTACTACGCCGTCTTTAATTCTACGTCCCCTTTAATTGATTTCCAGCCAGATAGTTATACACAATCTAAGTTCCGGCACAGTAATAATCTATAACCGTCGCCCTGTCGATGGCTGTTATCTTACTATTCCAGGTCTTTTATCGACCATAATGGGCGATTCATCAAGTATTCGTAAACATTTGTAAACCCAGCGCCATACTTATGGAGAACATACCACTGGAAGCACAACAATGAAAAACGCACGTGCACCACTCAATTTGACCTTGCTATGCATCGCCATTGTCACGGGTTTGAGTGCATGCAGCAATAACAGCAACCCTGCCGTCGACATTAACACTGCCCCAGTGGCGAATGACCAAAGTATCATCCTGGCAGAAGATATCACAACAGCGATAACTCTCAGTGGCAGCGATGCGGATAACGACACGCTTACTTACAATGTGAGCACTCCGGCGAACGGCAGTCTTAGCGGGACCGGGGCAAACCTGAGTTATACACCGAATGCCAATTATAATGGCGAAGATAGTTTCAGTTTTACGGTCAATGATGGCACTGAAAACAGCGCACCTGCAACCATTAGCATTGTCATTACCCCGGTCAATGACCTGGTGTCGTATCAGAGTGCAGCCGTGGTGATAGGACAGGCAGACTTTACCGGCACAGTTGTCAATCAGGGCGGCGCTGCGGGTGCGAACAGCCTGTTTTTGCCTTATAGTATTGCCGCCGTGTCTAATGGCATTCTGTATCAAACCGACTGGAACAATAGTCGCGTGCTTGGTTTTAATTCCATACCCGATATCAACAATCAAAATGCAGACTTTGTTATTGGCCAGCCTGATTTTACCACTACAGCCAGAACAACGACTGCGACAAGTTTTGACGGACCTGACGCGGTGGTTTTCGATAATAATAAAATGTTCGTACTCGATTATGGTAATGACCGTATATTAATCTGGAACACCATACCTGCCAGCGGTGGCATACCTGCGGATGTTGTACTGGGGCAGACAGACTTCACCAGCACATCGGGAACTGGTTGCACAGCAACCGGCGTTGTCGGCCTGGAAACGCTGTCGGTCGTGAATGGAAAAATGCTGGTGGCAGACGCCGAGAATAACCGAGTTCTGATCTGGAACAACATCCCGGAAACCAACAATGTCGCCGCCGACATAGTACTCGGGCAACAGGACTTCACCCATTGCGCAATAAACGATACTGATAATGATGGTGTACCCAATTCGGCCAGCGCTTCGACACTAAACTACCCTGCCGGTGTCTGGACGGATGGTACTCGAGTTGTAGTTTCAGATTATCGCAATCATCGTGTGCTGATCTGGAACAGCTTCCCGACCAGTAACTTTGCACCCGCCGATGTTGTATTAGGCCAGAGCGATTTTATTAAATCCACGGCAAACGATGATAACCAGGATGGCGCCAATGACATGGTTGCATCAGCACGTACTTTTAATAATCCTTATGGCGTACACTCAAATGGCAGCCAGTTATACCTGGCCGACAATTCCAATAATCGAGTCCTTATATGGAATACATTTCCAGGCAGCAACTTCACGCCTGCTGATGTGGTACTTGGACAGGCTAATTTTACATTCAAACGAGCCAATGATGATAATGGCGATGGCGCAACCGATACAGCCAGTGCACGTACTTTGAATAACCCAAGTGCAGTCTATATTAATGGCAGCCAGCTGTTTGTGACGGACAATTCCAACAACCGTGTCCTCATCTATAATGAATAGATTGTTGAGGCCAATACGAATGAATGATTGATTACACGTATGCTGAAGCGCAAACCTGCAATAACATAATTTTCAGCTGTCTATTTCCACCAGATCAGGGCCCTGACGCAATGCGGGGCCTTTTTAATTACAGATCAAATCATTATAAGACGCCACATCTGAAGGAGTCGCGCTGCCCATTTCAATCGACAGTACTAAAGGGTGCGCTTTGAAGCCTCCCCTTTTAATCCACAACCCAGGATGATTGGTCAAATAATAATCCCTACGTCACCTTTATACCAAACCCGAATGTTCTGGCTGGATGAAGCAGCGAAGGGGTATCTTCAGGCATGTCTGATTTGACATGAGTGAGAAAGAGTGTTAATAATTTACACTGCAGAAGCAGTAAGTTGTCCAGCATTATAGGGAATTTATCATGAGACACCTTTTATCAATGACAATCGCTCTCGCACTGGCACTACCAACAATGGCCGGCGCGGTAACTTATAATAGCGTCTCTTTACAAAATGGCGGATCTACTGCAGGCTGCGGATCCACGCCGACTGTCAACTTCTCCGAAACTACCACCATCAACGCCAACATTAACGATGGCGCAATTGGCTGCACCATGTCGGTAGACGGCTACGCGGGTGGTGGTGCCGTGGGCGTACGCGGAACTCTTAACCACGTACCGGGTGGCCAGACCTATAGCCAAATTGGTGCTAGCGCGACTTCAACAATGGCAGATATCTCCCTGACCCCATTATTTGACGTGAACGACCGGAACGTGGAGTTCAACACGAATTTTTCAGTCAACGTAACTGTGAACGCTACACTCGACGGATCACTGACCGCTATTGTCGACAACAACACTGTTACATCACGGGGCGGCAATACTACAATCAAGGCCACGGCGAGCTTGTCCACGC
>JBATHJ010000360.1:0-2317 GCA_049666625.1 Gammaproteobacteria bacterium
GTGCAGTGATTGTGCGTTGATAATTACATTTCAATTGTTCAACAGCCTCACCTTTGCTGATACATTTCCCGAATGCTTGAACGATGTTTAAAATAAACATAATTGTTTGCTTCTATGGTCGTTACTGTAGCCAGTTCTTGACAAGCGGGTGTTCTCGCTAATCTAGCCAGGTGGCTAATTCTTTATGTGCGGTTTTTACGCGCATGTTCACCGGGAATTTCTCGTGTCCAACAGTATTGAAAACTTTCCTCATGGTATGTTCTGAGTTTATCGGACAGGTTTGGCCGATTGCGGCATCGCAAGCCCGGCATTGTTCACTGCCAGGTTGTCATATCAACGTGTTAAAATAACATTAGCGTACGCTTATATGTCATATTAATGGCCTTGCAATTCAGGAATATATGCATATACTCCCCGTATTCTTTGATGTTGCTCACTTTATAAAGAGTAACGCAAAAGAATATTGTGGTTTCCGCAGCTTTTTTAGATAAGGCGAACCGTTTTATTGGGGGAAGCGTTTTGGGCGCCACACTGATATTTGTAATCATAGCTATGATCATAAAAAAACCAATGCAGGAGTCTTGCATAATGAAAAAATCAATAATCTCTCTCGCGATTGCAGCGGGTATGGCGGCCTCTGGTGCTGCTATGGCTGGTGACTCAACCGTTTACGGTAATGTTCATTTAAGCCTGAATGCCGCAGATAACGATATAGCCAATGCGGATAATAATCTGTCCATCTCCAGCAACACCTCAGATATTGGTGTGAAAGGTTCAGAAGACCTTGGCGATGGCATGAAAGCGATCTACAAAGTTGAATTCCAGATTGCTATAGCAAATGGACCTACCACTGACCCTGATACTGGTGCACCTCAAGATGCCAACGGCGCACTTACTGGTCGTGACCAGTTCGTCGGTCTGCAGGGCGGCATGGGTACGATTAAATTCGGTACCATGAGCAGCAACTACAAGCAGATGGGTGGCAAGGTTGACCCATTGTATCGTACCCCGCTTGAAGGCCGTGGTTTCCTGAAAACCCACTCTAACCTGCACAACGGTAACGACATCAACCGTGGTCGTCAACGCAATACTGTACAGTATGATTCACCCAAGATGGGCGGTATCCAGGCTGTTGTGAACACTACTTTCTCTGGTAGTGGTGAAGAATCAACAGGTCTTGGCATTCGTTACACGACCAAGAACATCCTGGTTTACCTCGACTGGATCGATAGCCAGGTTGGTAATGCAGCAGCAGCGTGTATCGGTGCTACCGTGTGTGCTACTGAAGCTGCTACCAAGATCGGTGGTAAGTTCGACGGTGACGGTTTCTCTGTTGCCGCTCAGTTCGAGTCTGCTGAAGACCGCACTGGTAACGACTACACCTTCCTTGCCGGTACTTTTGATATCGACAAGAACAACATGATCGCCGTTACTTACGGTATGGCAGCCGCTAAAGCTGCTAACAGTGATACTGACGGTGTTGCAGTTGCTTTCGATCACAAGATGAGCAAGATGACCAATGTATATGTTGGTTACGGTACTAAAGGCTCTGACGTTGCTAACAGCGACGAGTCAATGCTGACTGCGGGTATCCGCAAAAAGTTCTAAGCTGAAAAGCCTGAACTAAAAAAAACGGGCTCTTCGGATCCCGTTTTTTTTGTCTGAATTAAAAAGATTTTAGCCGCGAATGTCGCAAAGAAGGTAAATGTGGGAGCACATGTTGGTCGCCTTAAAAAGCTATAGTCCGCTTACCGCTACGCGGCCCCACGCGAATAAACGCAACTGTTATCATCTGTGTCAGTGACGTAAAAAACAGGTACATGATGGTTTTATTTGCGTTATTTGCGTTCATTTGCGGACTAATTCTTTATTTTGAAAACACCGTTCTTGCACCCTGCGGTGTACCCAGAATTAATACATCCGCCGGCCGATTACAGAACAGGCCCACGGTGACCACGCCGGCCAGTTTGTTGATTTCGTTTTCGAGTTTTACCGGCTCCATGATTTTCAGGTCATGCACATCGAGAATCACATTGCCATTATCAGTAATGAAATTCTCTCGCCACACCGGGCGGCCGCCCAGCTTGACCAGCTCGCGCGCGATATAGCTGCGTGCCATCGGGATGACCTCGACGGGCAGCGGAAACGCGCCAAGCACATCCACCAGCTTGGATTCATCGGCGATACAGACAAACTTGTCACTGGCGCCGGCGATGATTTTTTCACGGGTGAGGGCGCCGCCGCCGCCCTTGATGAGATTGAGGTAATGGTCGGATTCGTCGGCGCCGTCGATATATACCGGGATCTGGCTGACCGA
>JBATHJ010000361.1:0-1978 GCA_049666625.1 Gammaproteobacteria bacterium
GCGCCGCGCTATTCCCGTTCGTCGAGGAAAAAATGGCTGAACTCGCCTGCCTTGCGGTGCACCCCGCTTACCAGCAAAGCGGTCGCGGCAATGAACTGATGCAGCATATCGAATGGCAGGCGCGCAAACAGCACATTGAAACCATGGTTACGCTCACCACGCAAACCATGCACTGGTTTATCGAACGTGGTTTCAGTGAATCCAGCGTGGAAAAACTGCCGGTAAAAAAACAGGCACTCTATAATTATCAGCGCAAATCAAAAGTGCTGAGCAAACTGCTCGGCTGATTTTTACAGACTGCCATGCTTTATGTTCCGCAGAGTGAAATTGAAGACAATGTCATGGTCGCCCTGCGCGAAGACATCGGCACCGGTGATATCACTGCCGAACTGATTCCCGAAGATGAAATTGTACTTGCCAGCGTCATCACCCGCGAAGCCTGCGTATTTTGCGGCATGGACTGGTTTGAAGAAGTCTTCCGCCAGGTCAATGATGAAGTATTTATCGAATGGAACGTCGAAGACGGCGAGCACATCGACGCCAGCGCCACGCTCTGCAGCATCAGCGGTTCAGCGCGCTCCATCCTTACCGCCGAGCGCACTGCACTGAATTTCATCCAGCTGCTTTCAGCAACTGCAACACTCTCATCTCGCTATGCACAGGCCGTTGAAGGCACTGGCACGGTCGTACTCGACACCCGAAAAACTATTCCCGGCCTGCGCCTTGCGCAGAAATATGCCGTCAGTTGTGGCGGCTGCCAGAACCATCGCATCGGCCTGTACGACGCCATCCTGATAAAGGAAAACCACATCGCCGCCCACGGCTCGATTGCCGGTGCGGTCGAGGAAGCGAAGTTTCTTTACCCCGACACCATGGTCGAAGTTGAAGCAGAAAACATCGATGAATTCAGCCAGGCACTGAAAGCCGGCGCGAGGCGGGTACTGCTGGATAATTTTTCACTCGACGACCTGCGCGAAGCGGTGTCTATCAATAATAAAAAACCTGACAACGAAAAAATCGAACTGGAAGCCTCCGGTGGCGTCACCCTGGAAAACATCCACAGCATCGCCCAAACCGGCGTCCACTATATTTCCACCGGCGCACTCACCAAGGATGTTCAGGCAATCGATCTTTCCATGCGTATCATGTAATGAGTGTCGTAAGAATTTTCTATCGCGGTACATTTCTTGTACTGCTGATATCTGCCGGCGGCGTGCTCACGCTGTTGTTTCAACGCGGCACTATGCCGAGAAACGGATTTTCCAGCAGGATCACCCGCTGGTGGCACCGCACGGTGATTCGCATTCTCGGGATTCAATTAAAGGTATACGGCACGCCGTCTGACACGGCTACATTATTCGCTGCCAACCACCTGTCCTGGCTGGACATCCACGTAATCGGCAGCCAGTTGCCAGCACGTTTTTTGTCGCGCGCCGAAGTCAGGCACTGGCCGGTATTTGGCTGGCTGGCTTCAAGAGCGGGCACACTCTATATACCGCGCGGCAGCAAGAACGCAGCTGCCGAGGCCAATGCTGTCATGCATGACGCATTGCAAAACGATCATCACGTGGTGTTGTTTCCGGAAAGCACGACCTCCGATGGCAACATCAGGCGCTTTCACGGACGCCTGATGCAAAGCGCCATTAATGCGCAGTGCATGCTGCAGCCAATCGCAATTCGTTATCCGCATACCAGCAAAGCAGTGCATGATGCGGTTTTGTATACCGGCGACATGACCTTCATGCAATCAGCCAAAAATGTTATGGCGGCGAGAGGCATCGTCGCCGAACTGCATTTTCTCGAAGCGGTAGACGCCTGCGACAAAACCCGCGATGAGCTGGCGCGCTACGCTGAAACCAGGGTGAAATCCTTATACGAATCCGATATAGCAAGGTCCTGACGCTGGCATTGAAAAACAGCCAGGTGCAATTACACGGCCAGGCCGGTTTCATTATTGCGAATCAGCTTGGTTGCAAGG
>JBATHJ010000362.1:0-8335 GCA_049666625.1 Gammaproteobacteria bacterium
GTGTCGTATTGCGCCTTGTTATATATGACAAGGAAAGCAAAAAAAGAATTACACCCAAAGAAGTAAAAGAGCAGGAAGTCTACATGGGCGAAATGCCCCTGATGACCGACAATGGTACCTTTGTCATCAACGGTACCGAGCGTGTTATCGTGTCACAGTTGCACCGTTCACCGGGTGTGCTGTTTGATCACGACAAAGGTAAAACACACTCATCAGGTAAAATATTATATTCAGCCCGCGTTATTCCTTACCGTGGTTCGTGGCTGGATTTCGAATTCGATCCTAAAGATTGCGTATTCGTGCGTATCGACCGTCGCCGTAAATTACCGGCGACGATCCTGTTGCGCGCACTGGGTTATAACAACGAACAGATCCTCAATACTTTCTTTGAGTCAGTTGAATACAACCTGACCAAGGATGGCGTCAGCTTTGAACTGGTGCCTGAGCGTCTGCGCGGTGAAACCGTTAGCATCGACATCAAGGCGGGCAAGGAAGTTATTGTCGAAGCTGGCCGCCGTGTGACCATGCGTCATATCAAGCAGCTTGAAAAAGCCAAGATCAAAACCCTGACAGCGCCTGTTGATTACCTGGTTGGCAAGAACCTTGCGCATGATGTGATCGACACCGGCACCGGTGAAATTATTGCACCGGCCAATGCAGAATTTACCGAAGAATTGATCGAGCGTTTCCAGGAACTCAAGATCAAGAAGTTCCGCGTGATTTACACCAACGATCTGGAAGCAGGCCCGTTCATTTCAAGTACCCTGCAGATTGATACCACGGCGACACAGCTGGAAGCGCAGATTGAAATTTATCGCATGATGCGCCCGGGCGAGCCGCCGACCAAGGACGCAGCAGAAAACCTGTTCAACAACCTGTTTTTTGCGCCAGATCGTTATGACCTGTCATCGGTTGGACGCATGAAGTTCAATCGCCGCATTGGGCGTGATACTTCGCAAGGTCCGGGCATCCTGTATGACTTCAGTCATTTCAGCCAGCGCAAGGACGATGACTCAAAAGCGATGGTTGAGCAACTGGGCGAAAGCTCCGATATTCTGGATGCGCTCAAAGAACTGATATCAATCCGTAACGGCCAGGGCATTGTCGACGATATCGACCATCTAGGTAACCGTCGTATTCGCTGCGTGGGTGAGATGGCGGAAAACGTATTCCGCGTTGGCCTGGTACGCGTCGAACGCGCAGTTAAAGAGCGTTTGACAACGGCCGAGCAGGACGGCCTGATGCCGCAGGAATTAATCAACGCCAAACCGGTATCGGCTGCGATCAAGGAATTTTTCGGTTCCAGCCAGCTGTCGCAGTTCATGGACCAGAACAACCCGCTGTCGGAAGTTACCCACAAACGTCGTGTATCTGCGTTGGGGCCGGGCGGCCTGACACGTGAGCGCGCCGGCTTTGAAGTGCGCGACGTGCATCCGACGCATTACGGTCGTGTCTGCCCGATTGAAACACCTGAAGGCCCAAACATTGGCCTGATTAATTCGCTCGCGGTTTACGCGCGTACCAACGAATACGGATTCCTTGAAACACCGTATCGCAAAGTGGTCAATGGTAAGGCAACTGCAGACATTGAATACCTGTCTGCAATCGAAGAAAGCAATTTCGTGATCGCACAGGCCAATGCCACGCTGGATGCAAAAGGCACCCTGGTGGATGAGCTGGTGTCCTGTCGTCACAGCAATGAATTTACCCTGTCGACACCCGACCAGGTGCAGTACATGGACGTATCACCGAAACAGATCGTTTCGGTTGCCGCATCATTGATTCCGTTCCTTGAGCACGATGACGCTAACCGTGCGCTCATGGGTTCAAACATGCAACGCCAGGCGGTGCCTACATTGCGTGCGCAAAAGCCGCTGGTGGGTACCGGTATGGAACGCACGGTCGCGCTTGATTCCGGTGCTTCTGTGGTTGCCAAGCGCGGCGGACTGGTCGAATCGGTTGATGCCGGCCGCATCGTTATTCGTGTTAACGATGATGAAGCTGCCGACGGTAACACCGGTGTTGATATTTACAATCTCACCAAGTACACACGTTCAAACCAGAACACCTGTATTAATCAGCGCCCGCTGGTAAAAGTGGGTGACGAAATTTCACGCAGCGACGCTATTGCTGACGGTCCGTCGACAGACATGGGCGAGCTTGCGCTGGGGCAGAACATGCTGGTGGCCTTCATGCCGTGGAACGGTTACAACTTCGAGGACTCGATTCTGATTTCAGAACGCGTGGTTGAAGAAGATCGTTACACCACGATTCATATTGAAGAACTGACCAGTGTCGCACGTGACACCAAGCTGGGTTCTGAAGAAATAACTGCCGACATTCCCAATGTCAGTGAAAGCCTGCTGTCCAAGCTGGACGAATCCGGCGTGGTGTATGTCGGTGCCGAAGTGAAACCAAACGATATCCTCGTTGGCAAGGTGACGCCCAAAGGCGAAACCCAGCTCACTGCAGAAGAAAAACTGCTGCGCGCGATTTTCGGCGAGAAAGCTTCCGACGTAAAAGACTCTTCACTGCGCGTGCCCTCCGGCATGGAAGGTACGGTGATTGGTGTTCAGGTCTTCACCCGTGACGGTGTTGAAAAAGACAAACGTGCGCTCGAAATCGAACACATGGAAATCGAACAGGCGCGCAAGGACATCGACGCGCAATGGCACATCATTGAAGGTGACCTGCTGCAACGTATGGAAAACCTGCTCACTGGTAAAGTAGCCGAAGGCGGTCCGAAGGGCCTTAAAGCTGGCGCGAAAATCACCAAAGCCTACCTCGAAGAACTCGAGCAGAAACAATGGTCGCAGATTCGCCTGAAAAACGAAGATGCCAATGCGCAGATGGAACGTCTTACTGCATTGCACAAAGAGCAGCGCGAGTTGCTCGACGCCATGTTTGCCGAGAAGAAAGGCAAGCTGACCGCGGGCGATGACCTGGCACCAGGCGTGCTCAAGATGGTCAAGGTTTACCTCGCGGTCAAACGTCGCATGCAGCCGGGTGACAAGATGGCCGGGCGTCACGGTAACAAGGGTGTGGTCTCGATGATTGTACCGGTAGAAGATATGCCATACACCGAAGACGGCACCCCGGTGGATATCGTACTCAATCCGCTCGGCGTGCCTTCGCGTATGAACGTCGGCCAGATCCTGGAGACGCATCTTGGCTGGGCCGCGCGCGGCCTCGGGATTGAAATCGGCAAAATGCTCGATGCGCAGGAAAATATTGTCAAATTGCGTAAATATCTCGACGAGATTTACAACCACAGAGAAAAGAAAGTCGATCTGAAAGCCTTCAGCGATGAAGATGTACTAACGCTGGCGAATAATCTTCGTGCAGGTGTGCCGATGGCAACACCGGTGTTCGATGGTGCCGAGGAAGAAGAAATTCACCGCATGCTGGAACTCGCCAAGCTGCCGATCAGTGGACAGACCACGCTGCATGACGGTCGCACCGGCGAAGCTTTCGACCGTCCGGTAACGATTGGTTACAAGTACATGCTCAAACTCAACCACCTGGTGGATGACAAGATGCATGCACGTTCAACCGGTCCGTACAGCCTGGTCACACAGCAGCCGCTGGGTGGTAAGGCGCAGTTCGGTGGTCAGCGTTTCGGGGAAATGGAAGTCTGGGCGCTCGAAGCCTATGGCGCTGCCTACACCCTGCAGGAAATGCTGACAGTGAAATCAGACGACGTTGCAGGACGCAACAAGATGTACAAGAACATCGTCGATGGCGACCACAAGATGGAGCCGGGTATGCCTGAGTCGTTCAACGTGTTGCTGAAAGAAATTCGTGCTCTCGGCATCAACATTGAGCTGGAACAGGACAACACCTGATCAATTGATCAGGCTCCAGGTTAACCGTCAAACAGAATATTTATTCAGGAGTTAGGGCATTGAAAGACTTACTCAAGCTCATTAAGCAGCAGGGTCAAGAAGAAGATTTTGACCTGATTAAAATCAGTCTGGCTTCACCGCAGCAGATCCATGCATGGTCATACGGTGAAGTTAAGAAACCGGAAACCATCAATTACCGCACCTTTAAACCGGAGCGTGATGGCCTGTTCTGCGCCAAGATTTTTGGCCCGGTAAAAGACTACGAGTGTCTCTGCGGCAAGTACAAGCGCCTTAAACACCGTGGCGTAGTTTGCGAAAAATGTGGCGTCGAAGTTACCCAGTCCAAGGTGCGTCGCGATCGCATGGGCCATATCGAACTGGCCAGCCCGGTTGCACACATCTGGTTCCTGAAATCGCTGCCTTCTCGCATCGGCCTGTTGCTGGATATGACGCTGCGTGAAATCGAGCGCATCCTGTACTTCGAAGCCTTCGTGGTGATCGACCCGGGTTTGACCACGCTTGAAAAAGGCCAGTTGCTGACAGACGAAACCTATCTCGAAGCGATTGAAGAGCACGGTGATGAATTTGACGCACGCATGGGCGCGGAAGCGGTTTATGAAATGCTGTCGAAAATCAAGCTTGATGAAGAAGGCGTCAAGATCCGTGAAGACATGGGTGCTACCAAGTCAGAGACCAAGCTCAAACGCCTTGCCAAGCGTCTGAAACTGGTCGAGTCATTCCAGATGTCCGGTAACCGTCCGGAATGGATGATCATGACTGTGCTGCCAGTATTGCCGCCGGACCTGCGTCCGCTGGTACCGCTCGATGGCGGCCGCTTTGCAACCTCGGACCTGAATGATCTTTACCGTCGCGTGATCAATCGCAACAACCGCCTGAAACGCCTGCTCGAACTCTATGCGCCGGACATTATCGTGCGCAACGAAAAACGTATGTTGCAGGAATCGGTCGATGCGCTGATGGACAACGGCCGTCGTGGCCGCGCCATTACCGGCACCAACAAGCGCCCGCTGAAGTCACTCGCCGACATGATTAAAGGTAAGGGCGGTCGTTTCCGTCAGAACCTGCTCGGCAAGCGCGTTGACTACTCGGGTCGTTCCGTCATCGTGGTGGGCCCGACACTAAAACTGCACCAGTGCGGTCTGCCGAAAAAAATGGCGATGGAACTGTTCAAGCCGTTTATTTTCAACAAGCTGTTGCGTCGTGGACTGGCAACAACTATTAAAGCCGCGAAAAAACTCGTCGAGAAAGAAGGTACCGAAGTCTGGGATATCCTCGACCAGGTTATTCGCGAACATCCAGTCATGCTCAACCGCGCACCTACGCTTCACCGCCTGGGTATCCAGGCGTTCGAACCAGTGCTGATCGAAGGTAAAGCCATCCAGTTGCATCCGCTGGTATGTACCGCGTTCAATGCTGACTTCGACGGCGACCAGATGGCGGTACACGTACCCTTGTCGATCGAGTCGCAGCTGGAAACCCGCGCGTTAATGATGTCGACCAACAATATTCTGTCGCCGGCATCCGGCGAGCCGATTATCGTACCGTCACAGGACATCGTTCTGGGTCTGTATTACATGACACGCGAATCCATCAATGTTGCGGGCGAAGGTATGGTGTTCGCCGACGTTGATGAAGTGCGTCGTGCCTATGACAACCGCGTGGCCCACCTGCAGGCGCGGGTTAAAGCGCGTATTCGTGAAGAAGTGTATAACGAAGAAGGTGCCCTGGTCGTGCGTCATCGCATCGTGGAAACCACGGTCGGTCGCGCGCTGCTGTCCGAGATCGTACCGCCGGGCATGTCGTTTGACCTGGTCAATCGTGACCTCGGCAAGAAAGCCATCTCCAGCCTGATCAATGCCTGCTATCGCCAGGTGGGTCTGAAAGAAACCGTGATATTTGCTGACCAGCTGATGTACACCGGTTTCCGTTATTCAACCCGCGCCGGTGTTTCGATTGCCATTAATGACATGGTGATACCGGAAGAGAAAGAAAAAATCCTCGGTGCAGCGGAAGCTGAAGTCAAGGAAATCCAGGACCAGTACACCTCGGGCCTGGTCACCAACGGTGAACGTTATAACAAGGTCGTGGATATCTGGTCGCACGCCAACGAAGCCGTTGCCAAGGCGATGATGAACAAGCTGGGCACCGACGAAGTGGTGGATGCTGAAGGCAAGAAAGTGAGGCAGACCTCGTTCAATAATATTTTCATCATGGCTGACTCCGGTGCGCGTGGTAGTGCTGCGCAGATTCGTCAGCTCGCCGGTATGCGTGGCCTCATGGCCAAGCCGGACGGCTCGATTATTGAAACCCCGATTACGGCGAACTTCCGTGAAGGTTTGAACGTACTGCAGTACTTCATCTCGACCCACGGTGCTCGTAAAGGTCTGGCCGACACCGCGTTGAAAACCGCGAACTCCGGTTACCTGACACGCCGCCTGGTAGACGTTGCGCAGGACATGGTTATCCTCAACGATGATTGTGGTACTGAAAACGGTCTGTTCATGCAGCCGATCATCGAAGGCGGTGACGTGGTCATGCCGCTCGACGAACTGGTGCTGGGTCGTGTGGTTGCACGCGATGTGGTTGATCCCGCGAACAATGGAATCGTAATTCCAACCGGCACCCTGCTGGACGAGCAATGGTGTGACCAGCTCGACAAGCTCGGCGTCGATGAAATCTACGTACGCTCAGTCATTACCTGCGAAAACATCCACGGTGTTTGCGCCAAGTGTTATGGCCGTGATCTCGCGCGCGGACACCTGGTCAACAAGGGTGAAGCCGTGGGTGTGATTGCAGCGCAGTCGATTGGTGAGCCGGGAACCCAGCTGACCATGCGTACCTTCCATATCGGTGGTGCCGCCTCGCGTTCTGCAGCAGCCAACAGTATCAGTGTGAAAAACAAGGGCAGTGTGCGTTTACATCACATCAAGACGGTCTCGCAGGCGAGCGGTAACCTGGTCGCGGTATCGCGTTCGGGTGAAATCGGCGTGGTCGATGAGCATGGCCGTGAGCGTGAGCGTTACAAGGTGCCTTACGGTGCGGTGATTTCAGTTGCCGAAGAAGGTGCAGTTGATCCCGGCCAGATCGTGGCCACCTGGGATCCACATACACACCCGATTATTACCGAGGTAGCCGGTTTCGTTAAGTTCTCTGAATTTGAAGACGGCGTCAGCGTACAGAAAGAAACCGATGATATAACCGGCCTGTCCGCCACCGTGGTGATTGATCCGAAACAGCGTCCATCTGCGGGCAAGGACATGCGTCCGCTGATTACCCTGGTGGATGAAAAAGGCGAAGAGCTTTGCATCGCCGGTACCGATCAGCCTGCACGTTACTTCCTGCCTTCGGGTGCGATTATTAATATTGCCGATAACCACAAGGTGGTGGTCGGTGACGTGGTTGCACGTATTCCGCAGGAATCCAGTAAAACCCGTGACATCACCGGTGGTCTGCCACGCGTTGCTGACCTGTTCGAAGCACGTAAACCGAAAGAACCGGCGATCATGGCCGAGTGCACCGGTGTGGTCAGCTTCGGCAAGGAAACCAAGGGCAAACAGCGCCTGGTGATTACCAACGAAAACAATGAAACCATTGAATCGCTGATTCCAAAATGGCGCCATATTAATGTGTTCGAAGGTGAGCAGGTGGAGCAGGGCGAAATCATCGCCGACGGCGAACTCAACCTGCACGATATTCTGCGACTGCTGGGTGCGGAAGAGCTGGCCTCTTACCTGGTCAAGGAAATCCAGGATGTTTACCGCCTGCAGGGTGTGAAAATTAATGACAAGCATATCGAAGTCATTATTCGCCAGATGCTGCGCAAGTGCGAAGTCATCGAAGGTAACGAGTCGCGTTACCTCAAGGGTGAAATCATTGAACGCGCCAGCATTGTTGAAGAAACCGAAGGGCTGCGAGCTGAAGGCAAGCTGCCGGCGCATGTCGAGCCGATTTTGCTGGGCATCACCAAGGGTTCACTGGTCACCGAGTCGTTCATATCGGCGGCGTCTTTCCAGGAAACCACGCGGGTGCTGACCGAAGCCTCGGTCCGCGGCAGCATGGATCACCTGCGCGGACTCAAGGAAAACGTCATCGTGGGCCGCCTGATTCCGGCGGGCACCGGACTGGCGTACCACGAAGAACGCAAACTGCGCCGCACTGCTGCTATCGATGAGGCTTTCCTGAGCGATGCCGAAGTCGAGGCCGAGCAGGCTGCAAACGCGGCGACCGATGATGCGGAAGTCAGCGGTAATGTTGATCTGACTGAGTCTTCTGAAAATGAAGCCAGCCAGACCCAGCAGGATGCATAAAGCAATGCCTCTCAGCCCGCTTGCAGTTTGCTGCCAGCGGGCTGACAGGGCAGTATTAGCCGTGCGAAATAGCGCTGCGCCAGCTTGACAGTGTCAGGTGATGAGCATAGAATTTAGCCTCCCTCGGCAGGCCCCAACGGACCTGTCGTGTTTTTTATGTAG
>JBATHJ010000363.1:0-2375 GCA_049666625.1 Gammaproteobacteria bacterium
TGGTCGAAGAAGCTGCCGCGGCGAGCGAATCGATGAGCAAACAGGCACTCAATCTCAATGAGCTGGTGAGTTTTTTCACCACTGACAAATCTGTCAGCCAGAGCGCCGCGAATGATCGGCGTTCACAGCAACGCCCGTGGAACGAAAAGGCCGCCGCGCTGGCACCGGTTAAAACACCTCCGCCCGACTCGCATCATGCTACCGGTACGGATGACACGTGGAAAGAGTTCTAGTCGTGATGAAAATTCATACAGAAAATTCATACAGCAGCGCGCGAATCTGCGTCCAGGCAACACCTTTATCCGGGATGCGCAAATATGTTCGGGTAAAATAATTGCGCCGCATGAAACACAATTCAATATTTATAAATGCATATGGCCTGACATCGCCACAGGCAATATTTCTTAAGAGAGCAACTTAAATGTTAGACATTCTATTACTTCGACGTGCACCAATCCGCACCAAGATCTTTATATTCATAGTTCTTGTTTTATGCATTCTGCTTGCACAGAGCGTTAACGTGCTTTATCGACTGTCTACTGTCAACGATAACGTTGACATTGTCGTGCATGATATTCAGCCCGCACTAATGAAAGCACGCAAACTTGCTGGCGACATCACCCAGAGTTCAAGTGCGCTGGGTTTTTACCTGCTTACCGGCGAAGAAAATGAACGCACCGCATTCGAATCAAGTCTCGCCCAGATAAAAAGCTCCGTTACAGAACTTGCTGAGCTCGATAATATACAAAACAATGCTGCGCATACTGCCGTTCTGGAAAAAATAACTACCGGTCTTCAGCGCTTTGATTCATATCATGATCGGATGATCACTCTCGGCGCAGATGATAATGCGAACATGGCCGCCCTGGCGTACTCGGTAGATAACATCAACCCCCTGTTTCAACAAACGTCACAACTACTCAACCAGATGGTCATGGCTGAAGAAGATGAATACGCTGGTGATGAAAGAAAAACATTGCTGGCCGATATTGTCGAACTTCGATACAACTGGTCAAGACTGCTTACCGAGATGAGATTGTTTCTCGCTTTTCGAGCAGAATCCGCCAGGGACAATCTTGGTTTTTACAAAGACGCTGTGGAGTCGCGCCTGGCGCAACTTCGATCTTCAGAAGAAAACCTTAATTTTGAACAGGAAGACAGCCTCGAGCAATTCATTAACATTCGCGAAACATTCTATAAAAATCTGGACGAACTCATAAGGCTGCATAGTAGCGAACAATGGCGCATGGACGCATGGTTGATACGTACCGAGGTTTCACCGCTGATTGATGAAATTAATACCAGCATTCAGTCGCTTATTTCCAGCCTTGAAGATTTAACAAATGTTGCAGCACAGGATGTATCCGCGGTGTATTCAACAGAAAAATTCACCATGCTTACCATGCTGCCAATCACCATAATTATAATATCTTTCCTCGGCTGGGCCATCAATCGCAGCATTACCAGGCCAATTAACCATGCCATTGAAATCGCGAACGTAATTGCGGACGGGAAAACAACTCAAATCAATATTGAGAACCAGAACACAGAGCCCGGCAAGCTGCTTCTTTCACTATCGAAGATGCAGGATAACCTTAAACAGCACCTGCGATCAGAAAAAGAAATGGCTGACAATTATCGAATCAGGCAGGCGCTCGACAACGTTTCTGCAAACGTGATGCTGACCGATCCAAAAGGCACGATTATTTATATCAATCCCGCACTGTTCACTATTATGCAAGCTGCGGAAGATGATATTCGACAGGCGCTGCCCGAGTTTGATGCCAGCAAGCTGGCTGGTACCGATATAGGACGACTGCATAATACCCTTGCCAACTCACAAAAACTTGATACCGGGTTTACTGATGACATTGAGCTATGTGGCCATCACTTGCGCATAATCGCCAACCCGATTATTGACGACCATGACGTTCACCTGGGCAATGTCATCGAATGGCAGGAACGCACCCAGGAAGTCGCCATCGAAAATGAAATCCAGGGAATCGTCAATGCTTCCCTGCAAGGCGATTTGTCTCAGCGTATCGAAATGACTGATAAGTCCGGTTTCTTCGAGATGCTCAGCAAGGGCATCAATGACCTGGTTGATGTCAGTGAGCGTGTGATTAATGACACCGTGAGCGTGCTGGCTTCAATGGCACGCGGCGACCTGACACATAGCATCGAAGCAGACTACCAGGGCACCTTCGGCAAACTCAAGAACGACGCCAATGCCACCCTGGCAAAACTTACCGAGGTACTCGAAGGCATCAGCACCAATGCCGACGCCGTGCTCACCGGCTCGCACGAGCTCGCACAGGGCAACACCAACCTGTCACAGCGCACCGAGCAGCAGGCCTCCAACCTGGAAGAAACCG
>JBATHJ010000364.1:0-1780 GCA_049666625.1 Gammaproteobacteria bacterium
GCCGGGCATTCGCTGGGTGCCTCAGGTGCGCAGGAAGCCATCTACAGTCTGCTGATGATGAAGCATAATTTCATCCAGGCCTCTGCCAACATCGAGAACATGGATGAGAATGCAGTCGGCATGCCGATCGTCACCAGACGCCAGGACAATGTCACGCTGAATGCGGTTATGTCGAACAATTTTGGCTTCGGCGGCACCAACGCCTGCCTGGTATTCAAGCGCTACGGCTGATAGTCACGCAGCCACTTTTTGCTGCTGGGTGCTACACTTGGTCAATCACGGTTGTAACGGGCATCAAGGACACTAACATGAAAAATATTGCACGCATCATTGCCAGCGGTTTCATCACCAGCCTGCTGCTGGCCGCTTCCTCTGCATTTGCAGATCGCCCTTCAATGAGCGATCGCGAACCGACACCGCTGCCGCCTCCCGAGGCGATTGCCGAACCCGAACCCATGGTTGAAGAAACCGTGGAAACCAGGGTTGAACACGTCATGGGTGATGCCATTGATGTGCAACCGGGCGAAACATTACCGGTGAACCTGCTGGATTTTCCCCGCCGCGGCATGAGCATGGACAAGGTGCAAAACGAACTCGGTCGCCCGATCCAGATTTCGCCCGCAGTTGGCACACCACCGATTACCACCTGGTTGTACGATGATCGCAATGTATATTTTGAATATTCGAAAGTCGTTCACGTAGTTGCCACAAAATAATTCGCCGGTCCTCAAACCTGCACCGGTTCAGCCGTTAGCTTCAGACCTGTTTACCGCCGCCGGCGTCGAGCTGCTGGTCAAACGCGAAGATCTTATCGACCCCGAGCTTGGCGGTAACAAGTGGCACAAGCTCAAATATAATCTCCAGGCAGCCCGGCAACAGGGCAAACGCACCCTGCTCACCTTTGGCGGCGCCTGGTCTAACCATATCTACGCCACTGCGGCAGCCGGAAAACGCCTGGGTTTTAACACCATCGGCGTGATCCGCGGCGAACAGCACACCCCTCAAAACCCGACACTGAGTTTCGCCCGCGAATGCGGCATGCAGTTACATCATGTCGACCGCCAGGCCTACCGGGACAAAAACTCACTCGCATTCATTCAACAGCTGCAACAGCACTTTGGCGATTTTTATCTCATTCCGGAAGGCGGCAACAACGCACTGGCAATGCAGGGCTGTCGCGAACTGGCGCGTGATATTGCGCAGCCGTATGACGTCATCACCTGCGCCTGCGGTACCGGTACTACGCTGGCTGGTATCAGTCTCGGCCTTAAGCCACATCAAACGGCAATGGGTTTTGCAGTGCTCAAGGGCGGCGAATTTCTGCGTGATGAAATCAGGCACATGCTTTCGACTGGTACGAGTACGCTTCATACAAACTGGCAACTGGAAACCGGCTATCATTTCGGCGGCTATGCACGCTGCAACGAAACCTTATTGAATTTTATGCGCGACTTTGAACGCGATTTCGGATTTGCACTAGACGCGGTGTATACCGCAAAAATGTTTTACGGTGTATTCGACATGATCAAACAGGGGCAATTCAAACCCGGTACACGCATCCTCGCATTACACAGTGGCGGGCTCCAGGGAAACGCGGGGTTTGTGGAAAAAATTAATTATCCACAGATGAACGCTGATAAACACGGATAACAACAAACAAGTCAGTCCGCGAAAAACGCAAATAACGCGAAATAAAACTTAATTATTTTTTGCGTCCTTTGCGTTTTTCGCGGACTATAGCTTCGCTTTTATCCGTGTTCATCAGCGTTCATCTGTGGAT
>JBATHJ010000365.1:0-2761 GCA_049666625.1 Gammaproteobacteria bacterium
GTGCTGGATGGACGAAACCAGTACTTAGGCGATGGTGTACAGCGCGCACTAGGTCGTGAGCCGAACGACTTTGCTGAATTTGCGCAACGCATCGCTGCCCGTGGTATTTGGGATAAGGCTGAAGCGGCAGCATGACCCGGGAATTAAAGGTGACGAATTAAAGGGGGCGGACGAATTAAAGGGGTCGCAGCGATAGTTTTTCGACCACTCCCGGTTTTCGTCGCCTTTATTGTTTATCGATGAGTAATAACAATCAGTTCGATCATAATCCAGGAACCTGGATTTGAAGCGGGTATCGCCCCGGCCAGGGTAAAACGCTAAAAATTATCCATTCACCAGTCCCGCCACCTGGGCATCAAGGCAAAGGATTCTTTATGCATGCATAAAGCCAAAGGTTTGTTTATGTATGCATAAACATCATCAGGTATTCGTGTTCAGATAAAGGCGATTTTGGAGTTGCCAAATATGCTTTATTTATCATTGACTTGTCTAAGTGCGTCCTTTGAAGTCCTGGCTCCACTGCAGTGTTGGCCCAAAATGGCTAACAGGTATTAACTGTGCTGATCTGTGGATACACTTTATTTATAGCAAAAATAGTACTTTTTAGGTATTCGCTCTGCTTCAGAGGAATGTTAGCGTGTGCTACCCTTAGCGCCCGCATGAAAAGCCTCATCTGTAAATCTGGTCGCGGGTGACTGCTGAGGTGTTTATAACGTCGATAACCTGATGCGTATCAAAGGGTGATATAGCCTGACTCGCAACAAACAGTTATCATACAGAATTACTTAAACTAAAAACAATTTGAGGAAATCTAATGTTCACGAGCAATCCCTTTGCCGAGCTATCGGCGTCAATATCACCCCAAATTATGCAAGGGTATGTCATCTTGATGGTGCTGCTTGTGATAGGTGGGACCGTCCTTGACATGATCCATAAGAAAAGTGCGCAGTACTTTTTTGAGAATGCTAAAAAAGCGAAAAAGGACGCGAAACGTAGCGTTAGTACTGGCGAGAAAACATCGATCGCATTCAAGGTTCTGCTGAACGAAGTTTTAACCTCTGGTGAATTCTGCAACATGAAGCGCAGACTTTCCCATCTTCTGACCATTTATGGCTTCATTCTGTTTGTCGCCATGACTGCCATTATGATCTTTGGCTATCCAACGCCTGAGGCGGCTACACCTACAATCCTGCCGATACTCTGGCATGTTGGCGCATTGATGCTGGCTGCTGGCGGATACTGGTTCTGGTTCTCCATCCGTGTTGATGTGTCTGCGGAAGGCCTTTCCTGGTATCGCTTGGAACGTGCGGATCTGTTTATTGTCTCGCTGCTCACCACCTCTACTTTCGGTTTGATCTGGTCTTACACACAGTCGAGTGGCATGGGCGGATGGTCAACCCTGGCCTTCGCATTGTTTATCATCTCAAGCACAACACTTTTTGGCAGCGTGCTCTGGTCCAAGTTCGCGCATATGTTCTTTAAACCTGCCGCAGCTTTTCAGAAACGTGTTACTAAAGCCGATGGTTCGAGAGAAAACCTGCCGGGTGATTTCGATCTGACGGATCCTGCAGTACAGGCAAAATTCCCTGATATCCCCGAGTATATGGGTAAGACCCCAGCTTACATGGGCCCTGGAATAAGACGTGAGCCAGCCAAACATTACTAAGATTAATGTAATAACAATTATTCAAGAAAAGAGGATTTATAATGCCAACTTTTGTATATATGACCCGATGTGATGGTTGTGGCCAGTGCGTAGATATCTGCCCATCTGACATCATGCACATCGATAAAACACTTCGTCGTGCTTACAACATTGAACCTAATATGTGCTGGGAATGTTATTCCTGTGTAAAAGCCTGCCCACACAACGCAATTGATGTGCGTGGTTATGCAGACTTCGCTCCACTGGGTCATTCAGTACGTGTGCAACGTGATGAAGAAAAAGGCACGATTGCATGGCGCATCAAGTTCCGTAACGGTAAAAAAGATATGGAGCTTCTCGCGCCTATCACGACCAAGCCCTGGGGCAAATTCATTCCACAGCTGGCTGACGAAGCTGCACCGAGCAAAGAAATGCGCGACGGTGAGCTGTTGTTCAACGAGCCTAAGTATGTCCGCATGGACGAGGGTGGTTTACATACACTCAAATCTAATGGCTTAAAACTTAAAGCAGGGGTTTACTACTGATGGGCTACAAGACAATTATTGAAGACGATATCGACGTACTGATTGCAGGTGCGGGCCTCGGTGGTACCGGTGCTGCATTTGAAGCCAGGTATTGGGGCAAGGACAAGAAAATTGTTATTGCCGAAAAAGCAAACATCGATCGTTCTGGTGCAGTAGCCCAGGGCCTGTACGCGATTAACTGTTACATGGGCACACGCTTCGGCGAAAACAATCCTGAAGATCACGTACGTTATGCGCGTATGGATTTGATGGGTATGGTTCGTGAGGATCTGGCCTTTGATATGGCACGTCACGTTGACTCCGCTGTTCACCAGTTTGAAGAGTGGGGCCTGCCGCTGATGAGAAACCCGAAAACGGGTACTTACATGCGTGAAGGTCGCTGGCAGATCATGATTCACGGTGAATCATATAAGCCTATCGTTGCAGAAGCAGCGAAAAAATCGGCAGACAAAGTGTTCAACCGTATCTGCGTAACCCACCTGTTAATGGATGATGCCAAAGAGAACCGCATCGCGGGTGCTGTAGGCTTCAACGTACGTACTGGTAACTACCACGTATTCAAGTCCAAGAC
>JBATHJ010000366.1:0-2859 GCA_049666625.1 Gammaproteobacteria bacterium
GGTATGGGTAAACGCTGCGGGATTGATAATAATGAATTTCACGCCCTTGCCGGCGGCCTGGTGAATCTGTTCAATAAGCTCGGCTTCGGCATTGCTTTGCACGGCTTCGAGGCTGGCACCGGCGGCGGTAGCCTGATGTTGCAGACGCTGGTTGATGCTTTCGAGGGTGTCATGACCGTAATGCTGTGGCTCACGTGTGCCCAGCAGGTTCAGATTGGGGCCATGAATGACGAGCAGATCGGGCATATTTATCAGATTATAGTTATGAGCCGGACAGGGCCCATAGTGTGCATAAATGCGATGAATTTGTCTACTAGTTCGGCGAATCTGACGCCAAATTCGTGAAATGGTTCAGGCTAGATGTTGATACCGAGTTGTTTCAGGATGTTTTCAGCCTTGTGCTTGCTGAGTTCTCCCTGGATTACGTGGCTAATTTCGCGATTGCGATTGATGAAAACTGAGTACGGCAGCACCCCCAGCTTGTTGCCATAGCGTTGCGACAGCTCGATCGCTTCGGTTTCGCCGGGCAGTACCGGGTAATTGAAATCCATGCCGTCAGCAAATGCGCGCACCGCCGCTTCGTCATCCACGGCGACCCCCAGAATTTGCAGGCCCTGGTCGGCGTAGGCCTCCTGCAGCTCAATGAAGGCAGGAATTTCTTCCAGGCAGGGCGGGCACCAGGTCGCCCAGAAATTGAGCAGAATCACCTGGCCGTCCCAGTCGCTGATGTTGTGCTGTTTGCCATCGAGATCGCGCATGGCAAATTCGGGGCGGGTGACCCGTTCTGTGGTGCTGCCGGTGTCGCGCTCGCCCAGGTAGTTTTGCAGGGCGTAGCCGGAAATGGCCGCCAGCAGCATAACGATCGCGAATATCAGCGCATTTTTCATCGAGGTAATACAGTTTGTGAAATTTGAGAGTGACTGACTTTACTGCTTGCGTAACGCATCGCCAAGTCCGTCGAGGCGCGTGGCCGGGCTGATACCGTCATTCCCGGGCGCGCTCTGGGCGCTGTCACCCAGGTGCAGGTCGATACCACCGTTCACAACCTGGAACATGGAATACAGCGTGGCACTGGATGAGCTGTAATCCAGCTCGGTCGTTACGCTGCTGTCGTTGGCGGTGGTTGCATTACCCACAAAATAGACATAATCGACTCGATCAACCGAGGCCAGGGTGCTGGTATTGCAGTTGGCGGTCGCATAATACTCGGTGGAAAATTCTGCGCGCCCGTTTTGATTAAATATAATCGTGTCACGTTGGGATTCACCGCCGCCACTGCCGCCGCCACCGCCCGAGGCTTTGGCATAGGTGATGGTCGCCGGCGATGACTTTGGGCTGGGCGTGTTAGTACAGTCGCTGCGCCATTCACCCACCAGCTCGGGTGCGGTGGTATTGGCGACCGGGGTCGGACCCGAATCAGTCGCCGAGCTGCTGCAGGCTTGCACCAGCACGGTGGCAGCAATCGATAAAGTAGTCGAGATCTTATTAAACTGGGCCATAGATAAAGAACAGGCGAGGAGTGAATGGAGAGTGAGCGCCTGTCTGGAGTCTAGTTGAATGCGCGCCGAATGTGGGCGCTGAACTTGTCAGCAGGCACAAAACCGACCACGCGGAAATTGCGCAGTTCGTCGCCCTCGGCATTGAAGAACATGATCGAGGGCGGGCCAATAATGCCAAAGTGTTTGTAGAGGGCTTTATCGAGTTCGTCGTTTGGTGTCACGTCGGCCTGCAATAGCACGCTGTTGGCCAGCGCCTGCTGCACGCCGGCATCGGCAAAGGTGAAGGCTTCCATTTCCTTGCACGAAACACACCAGTCAGCATAAAAATCCAGCATCACGGTTTTGCCCTTGGCTTCGGCGAGCGCGGCATTGAGGCCGTCGACACCCTTGATCTGTTTGAATGCAAGATGCTGTGCAGCCTGCTGGCCATGGCCCGCGCCACTGTTTGTCGCCAGTCCCTGCAGCGGCTGGAACATGTTGCGGTTGCCGGCGGCGACACCAATAATCATGATTATGCCGTAGACCAGCATCAGCATGCCGACGCCTTTCCACAGTTTGCGCCAGCCGGAAACACCCTGCGGCAGGCTGTCAATCGCCCCCATGTAGATCGCAGAGACGATAAGCAGGCTGGCCCAGAGTACGATAGTGAATGCGGCTGGCGCGACGCGTTCCAGCAGCCAGATCGCCAGGCCAAGCAACAGTACACCAAACACGGCTTTGACGGCATCCATCCAGGCGCCTGCGCGCGGCAGCATCTTGCCTGCCGAAGCACCGATCACCAGCAGCGGTGCACCCATGCCCATGCTGAGCGAGAACAGCGCCATACCACCGAGCACGGCGTCACCGGTTTCGGCGATATAGATCAGGGCACCGACCAGCGGCGCGGTGACGCAGGGGCCGACAATCAGCGCCGACAAAAAACCCATAATGGCAACACCCAGCAGGGTACCGCCCTGCTGGTTATTGCTGATCTGGGTGAGCTTGCTCTGCACGCTGGCAGGCATTTGCAGGTCGTAAAAACCGAACATGGAAAACGACAGTGCGACAAAAATCACGGCAAAGCTGCCGATGATCCACGGGTTCTGAAACCAGGCCTGGATGTTCTCGCCAGACAGGCCGACGAGAATGCCGACCACGGTATAGGTGGTGGCCATCGCCAGCACATACACCAGCGATAATATCAACGAACTGCGCGTGGTCTGTTGCTCGCCCTGGCCGACGATAATACCCATCAATATCGGGATCATCGGGAACACGCACGGGGTAAACGCAAGCAGCAGGCCGGCGCCGAAGAACACCAGCAGGGTCAGCCAGGTATTGCCAGCGCGCAGTGACTGGGCAATTTCATCCTGTTCGGATA
>JBATHJ010000367.1:0-4647 GCA_049666625.1 Gammaproteobacteria bacterium
CGGATTGCGTTGGCGCCGTCCTGGTTTCGCTCAGCAGCACTATCGTGGGTGTATCGGCATCATGACTGCGCGCAGGGTGCGCGGCTCGTTCGACAGGTCGATTCAGTTCCCAGGCCAGGTAGCCCAGGTTGAGTGCCAGTAAAAGTAAAACCAGCCAGCGCATCAGGTTTTCCCCGCCCGTGCTGCAATGTATAAACCGCGCAGCACCAGCTCTGGCTGCAGCTCTATCGAGGTCTTCATCAGCGCCATCATAGCAGTCGCGCCACCACCGGTGAGCAAGGTTTTCAAATTGTGACCTGCGATATCGCGCGCATTTTCAGCAGCACGGTCGAGCCCTGCTGCGAGCATATTGTGCACTCCGCAAGCCACAGCGTCGGCAGTATTACTCGCGAACACGGCACTGGCATTACTGGCCACGGGCGTTTCAATATGCGCCAGTGCAGGCAGTCGCTGCCTGAGCGCACCAATCATCAAATCGGCCCCGGGGAGGATCTGCCCACCGAGGTGTTTACCAGCTGCATCAATCACATCCACCGTGACGGCGGTACCGCAACTGATGACACACAACGGCACACTATACATATCTCGCGCGGCGATCATTGCCGCCCAGCGATCTGCGCCATGTTGTTCCGGGTTTTTATAGGCATGCGTCATAGCACCAAACTGGCGCGTGGCACGAAACACCTGCGCCTGCATTCGCCAGTGTTCTTGCAGCCAGGCCTGCATTATCTTTTCAACAGCATTATCTGCCACGCACGCCAGTATGACGGCATCGGGTTTTTCAAAGTGTCGCCAGTTGTTATTCAACAAGGCTTCAACATCTTCGATAACATAGGCATGCGCCGCAGTTTCGACAAGTTGCCCGGCCTGCCACTGGCCCCACTTGATGCGGCTGTTGCCAATGTCGATGGTCAGGATCAAGACACGCACCGCAGGCTGACATCACCGGCATTGAGCAGCTGTTCGTCACCGTTTACCTGCACACGCAGCGCGCCGTTGTGCTCGACGCGCAAGGCAAGCGCTGGTTGTTGTTTACCATTATCATGGTGAATCATAATGGCGCGCTGCTGCAACACATCGTAATCTCGCGTGTATTCTTCGATTAATTCTGCCGTGTTTCCGGGAAAGCCTGCGCATACCCGCATTGATTCACCGAGCACCAGTGCGGCCAGTTGATTGCGATTACAGCTGTGCGCTGGCAAATGCTCGCACACATCGGTGATGGCCTGTTCGACCCGGGTGCGCGCCTCTGCCGGCATCTCGCAATTCACTCCAAATCCGGCCACGACCGCAATCTTTCCCTGCCCCAGCGAAACCGTCTCGATCAATATACCGGCAAGCTTTTTGTTATCCAGCAACACATCGTTGGGCCATTTCAATTTTGCATCTGAAATGCCGATGTGTTTTAAAGCCCGCACCAGTGCAACGCCCATTAACAAAGAAAACGCGCCGAGCGCTGACACCGGCAGGGTGAATCGCCAGCCCAGGCTCATGCCCAGGTTTTTACCGGGCGCTGAATGCCAGGCTTTGCCGCGGCGACCGCGGCCGGCACTCTGGGTCTCGGCAATACAGGCCATTGGCAGGCGCGCACCGTCACGGCAGTGTTGCAACAACCAGTCATTGGTGGAATCAATCTGGTCGAACAGGCGCAGCTCGCAAGCGGGATACCCGGCGTGGCGCATAAAATGCAAAATGCTGTCGGTGTTTAGCGTCTCGGTCATTAGCCTGGCATGCTCATCTGGCGCGCAGTTTATAACACCGCGCCAGAAACACACAGCCATAGCGCGGGCATAGCACCATGCCGGAGATGCGAAACACTATTGCGATGAAGACCATAATCCCTCGCTGATTTATAATTTGTCACCTCTATATTCACACAATCGCCGATTTCAGCGCAGCTGGCATGCACAAACACCACGACAGGCATGTACAATACGCCGCCAGCACCTTTGCAAAAGACTCACAACCATGGCCGAAGAAGAAAAAACCGCTCCCGCAAATTTTATCCGCAACATCATTCAGGATGATCTTGCCGCGGGCAAACACAGCACCATTCAGACGCGCTTCCCGCCCGAGCCCAATGGCTATCTGCATATTGGCCATGCCAAATCGATTTGCCTGAATTTTGGCGTGGCGCGGGATTTCAAGGGCAAGTGCAACCTGCGGTTTGATGATACTAACCCGGAAAAAGAAGACAACGAATACGTCGAATCCATCAAGCAAGACGTGCGCTGGCTGGGTTTTGAATGGAGCGATCTGTATCATGCCTCGGATTACTTCGAGCAGCTCTACCAGTACGCCATCGACCTGATCAAACAGGGCAAGGCCTATGTCGATTCACTCAGCGCCGAAAAAATCCGCGAGTACCGCGGCACCCTGACCGAACCCGGCCGCGAAAGCCCGGACCGCAATCGTTCTATCGAAGAAAACCTGGATCTATTCAGCCGGATGCGCGCCGGTGAATTCAAGGACGGCGAATACGTATTGCGCGCCAAAATCGACATGGCCTCGCCCAACATTAATATGCGCGACCCGGCGATTTACCGCATCAAGCACGCGCACCATCAGCGCACCGGCGATACCTGGCCGATTTACCCGATGTACGATTACACACATTGCATTTCTGATGCGCTGGAAAACATTACGCATTCTTTATGCACGCTGGAATTTGAAGACCACCGCCCGCTATACGACTGGGTGCTCGACCAGGTAAAAACGCCGTGCCACCCGCGACAGATTGAATTCGCGCGCCTGCAACTGAAATACACCATCACCAGCAAACGCAAGCTCAACCAGCTGGTCACCGAAAAACACGTCGACGGCTGGGATGACCCGCGCATGCCGACAATAACTGGATTGCGCCGCCGCGGTTACTCACCGGCCTCGCTGCGTGATTTCTCCGACCGCATCGGTGTTACCAAGAAAGACAGTTTTATCGAAATGGCGGTACTGGAAAACTGCATACGCGAAGACCTGAACGAACACGCGGTGCGCGTCATGGGCGTGCTGGATCCGCTGAAAGTGACCATCGAAAATTACCCGGACGGCGATGTCGAACACATGGAAGCACAGAACCATCCGCAACGCCCCGAGCTGGGCACGCGCACGGTACCGTTTAGCAGAACAATTTACGTTGAACGCGAAGACTTCATGGAAGACGCGCCGAAAAAATTCTTTCGCCTGTCAGTCGGCCGCGAAGTGCGTTTGCGCTATGCCTATTTTATTACCTGCACCGATGTCATCAAGGATTCAAGTGGCAAGGTGATCGAATTAATCTGCAGCTATGATCCGGCCACCAGTGGCGGTAACTCGCCCGATGGCAGAAAAGTCAAAGGCACGATCCACTGGGTATCGGCCGAACACGCTATCGATGCCAGGGTAAATTTGTATGACCGCCTCTACACTCACCCCAACCCCGGTGGCAGTGAAAACCACATCGAGCACCTGAATCCTGATTCATTGCAAACACTCACGCACTGCAAGCTGGAACCGTCGCTGGAACATGCGGACCTGGACACGCACTACCAGTTCGAGCGCATGGGCTATTTCATCAAGGACAGTAACGCAAAAGGCATGGTGTTCAACCGCACGGTGAGCTTGCGTGATACCTGGGCAAAGACCGATAAAGACAATGCCCAGTCCTGATTGACAGCGAGATGCATAAAAAAGGCAGCCAGTGGCTGCCTTTTTTTATGTCTGCTTGATGTATACCTGCATATTTATATGCGCAGGCCCGGTTTATCGCCAGCGACAACCAGCATTGTTATTCGGGCCACAGTCATTCGAAGCTGGCGGAGAGTTATACCAGTCCTGCTGACGATGAGGTGCCGGTGAATACAACGGAGGTGGATAGCGCTCGTAGCGGTCGTGGTTGGCGAGTCGGTTGTACCAGCCCGGCGGGCCGCCGAGTGGGCAGAACGGTATTTCCGGAAAGAAAAATGCGTGCGCATTTGCATTCGCCAATCCAAGCAGTATTAGAATTACTGCGCGCATGTATATCCCCCCGCCCGTTAAAATCATCTCGTACGCCGTCGACTCTATCACTCCCGCTGTCACATGTGTAGCCAGCGCCGCTGGCTGCACACTGATAAGCGGCACTTGTATCGATTCGGACTTCGCTTTATTATTTCCGGGTGCAGGCGGCCCGCCTGCACAGGTGCGCTTCGTAGCGCGACAAAGGATTGAAATCACGACTCACGGAAGGATGTCGCATGCCTGTTTTATTTCCCTCCCGTTTTTTGATTCTCTGCTCGTGCAGCCTGGCGCAGAGCGTTGCGTGTTGATCCAGCACGCAGCCTTTCAATCATTATATGGAGTTAGTGAAATGAAACAATTTATCCACAGCTGTACATTCGCATGCATTGCTGTTGCAACCAGCGTCGCGCATGCAAACATTGTTATCAATGAAATCGATTACGATCAGCCGGGCACGGACACTGCCGAATTTATTGAACTGTTCAATAATGGAAATTTAAAAGTGTCTCTCGACGGTTACCACATCGAACTCATCAATGGCACTGATAGCAGTGTTTACCGAAACATCGATCTCACCGGGTTCAGTCTTGATGCCGGTAGTTACCTGGTGCTGTGCGACAATACGTCACTGGTAATGAATTGCGACTATGACTTCAGCAGCAGCGCAGGCTG
>JBATHJ010000368.1:0-4369 GCA_049666625.1 Gammaproteobacteria bacterium
CTTGATGCCGGGGTCTGGCATGTTGGCAGCCAGCGTTTTGCCGGCCTTCTCCATGATGGCCTTGTCTGCTGCCGAAAAATCCGAGGGCGCAGATCTGGATTTTTCCATGAACTGGTTAAGCGCGTCCTGGTAACTGCTCGTGCTGTCGCTTGCGAATGCCAGTTGTGTGGCAAACAACATTAAAGCGATGATTAAGTGACGCATCTCGATTTCCTCATGAGTGGTTTCAGGTCCTGTTGAATAGTCAGGACAGCGATAGAAAGCAAATTTTTAAATAATATAGAATTAACAAATATCTTACCCGGATAGCCTGTGCCAGGTTTATCTGCAATGGGCAAAGCGCACTGTACTAGCGACTAAATTCACTGTCCCTGTAATGCGCATCCAGCCAGCAGCGCGGCAGTGCTTCGCCCGACTGGAAAACCAGGTCTGTCTTTTTGAACTTTTCTGGGTCCTGGGCTTCTTCGCCGTGGTTATAACGCCCGGTCAGCTCATCACTGAACGGGTCAAACAGTTCATTCAGCGCCAGGACTTCCACCAGCTCGTCTCGCTTGATATCTTTCAGTAACATAATCTTCTCCTGCTCAGTTCATCGAATATGCAAGTCGCCCGATCTTCATCTCTTTTACCATTACCATTGTAATCCCGCGCTATGAATAATATAACCATATTTCATGTACTCGTATGGCAGTGCGTAGCATATTCCATGGAGCAATCGGGAGAGGCGGGCAAGGTATTTATCAAGCAGACGAAAGCGGCTCCCGAAGGAGCCGTGTGTGATATACATTTGTTAAGTTATTATGCCTTTCGCCTGGCCATTCCGATTAATCCGATCAGGCCGGAGCCAAACAACCAGGCAGCAGCGGGTACGGGAACAACACTGGTGCGCTCCAGCACTCTGAACTCTCTCAGGTTGGTGCTGAGTGAAGCACTGCTCAATCCGTCTGCAATACCGCCATCGTAGCTCAGCAAATTGAACGAGTTATAGAGGAAAAACTGGTCGCCGGGATTTAGCTCGGTTGTTAAAGATAAAGTAAAGCTCTGGTCACCCACGTCGGCCACAGTTTGAAAATCCCGTATCAGGTTGTTGAAGTCACCGTTCGCGACCTGGAACAGGGCGCCACCAATAGCTGTATTGCTATCGAGTAAGCTCATGACTGTATCGTCTGTTGGGTTCAGCGGGTCTACCAGGATAATGGCCACGTTGCCTGACATGGAATTTCTGCTGTCACCTGTCAACACGGCGTGGTAGCTGGCATCAATCTGCAGGCTGAAGGGAACGACACCGGTGTATTCGTACTTTCGAATCGCTTCTACTCTTGCAGTAGCGCCTTCAGTAGCATCAACACCCGCATACGCTGCAAGAAAGGGTAAACCATCTGTGGTATTCAGATCAGCATAGGCCTGTGCGCCAATCACCTCCGCTGTAGCTGTGACTATGCCTGATCCAAAATCAGCGGCCGAGTCTATCGTGTCACCGACAGTACAGGTAAGGCCGGCAAAACAGTTTGTCCTGGTTGAAACGTTAGCGCTTGCGCCAAAAGCATCGATAAATTCGGCATGTGCCAGCAGTGGCAGGTTGAGTAATGAGAATAGAGCAGTGGTTACAAGTGTTGATTTTGTATTCATTAGAAAAATCTCCATTTTTAATATTGAGTCGTACAGGTGCGATGTGCGCTAATCCTGAATGTCACCATATGTCGCATTGTTCGGATCCATAACGTATCAAGGCTTGTCTCTGGGCTACCTTGTTACGGGAAATAATACTGATTCAAAAAACGGAGTATGTGAAGAGATTCACAAATTGCCTTATGCGTCTGAAAAAAAGTCGCCGCTGACAGGATGATCAGCGAGATAATAGGAGGAATGGGGCCAGATTCGCGCCGCCATTATTATATGAAGCACACTACATGTCTGCGCCAGCGTATATAAATTCGTAAAAGGAAAAATCTATCACGCCGCTAGCAGCACTCTAAACCCAGGGTTCAAAAGCCAGGGTTCAAAATCCACCTCCGGTTATTCCAGTTCAATTGTCATGTCTGAATCTGGATGCCCGACACATGGATCGCACCAGTTTTACAATGTAATCTTATCGCTCCCGGGAAATGAAGCGTATACTTGCCGCCATAGTGCATATTTCCTGGCATGACACTTATCTAAACAAGCACCATCGCTACACAAATAACGCCAATACATCGGGATAGTAAAAATGAGCAAAAAAGATACTGAACAAAAGGCTAAATCAAAGCCTGCCAAAAAGAAAGTTAACGCTAAAGTTGCCAAACCCGGGAAGGTAGACGCAAAGAAAAATGTCGGTAAGAAGGCCGTCACGAAAAAAGCTGTCAAGAAAAAAACAGCAGGAAAAAAATCGGCTACCAAAGGCAGTGTCACAAAAACGAAAAATACAGGTGCTTCAAAAATTTCAGCCGATGAAAAACGCATGCTCATTGCCATGCATGCCTATTACAAGTGGGAAGAATCAGGCCGGCCAGATAATGCGGATACTCACTACTGGCTGGAAGCCGAAAGTGAAATCAATAGCATGTTTAAGTAATTAGAATATAGCTGCAATCTCTGCAAGCCCGCGCAGCTGCGGAACTACAGCCTGACCACGCGAATCATGTCAGTCCCCCCGGCAAGCTGATGATGCCCGGCAGTTATAATCAAAGTATCGCCACTGTCGGCATAAGCAAGTTTTCTGATTGCTGCCATCGCAAACTCGATGCGGGCATCGTCGCTGGGTTCGCCATTGTAGAGCACCGGGATCACGCCCCAGTTTAATGAGAGTTTGCGCGCGACCATTTCGGATGAAGTGATGGCAAGTATTGCGCAGTCCGGGCGGTGTTTAGAAATCAGTCGCGAAGTGAAACCGGATTCAGTCAGGCTGACAATAGCCGCAGCGCCCAGGGTTTTGGCCATGGTGACCGAGGCCTGGCCAACGGCTTCGGTCACTACGTTGGCGGGGTTGGGTTTTATTTTTTGCAAATAACCGTATTCGTGCAACGATGCCTCGGCGCGCAAGGCAATTTTGCAGAGCATTTGCACTGCTTCCAGCGGGTATTTGCCGACCGCGGTTTCACCCGAGAGCATGACCGCCGAAGTGCCATCGAGGATCGCGTTGGCAACGTCACTGGCTTCGGCGCGGGTCGGTCTTGGATTCTGTTCCATCGAGGCCAGCATCTGGGTGGCGGTGATCACCGGTTTGCCGTTGCTGACCGTGGTGCGAATGATGTGCTTTTGCGTGGTCGGTACTTCGGCCAGCGGCAGTTCCACGCCAAGGTCACCGCGGGCGACCATGATGCCGTCAGCGGCATCGACGATTTCTTCCATGTTGGTAACGCCGGCGCGGTTTTCGATCTTGGCAATAATGGGGATGTTGACGCCGCGCTCGACGAGGATTTCACGCATCTTGATAATGTCATCAGCACTTTGTACGAACGAGGCCGCAATATAGTCGACGTCGTTTTCTGCGGCGAAGCTCAGTTCCTTGACGATGTCGTCGCGGTTTTCCGGGCTGACTGCGCTCATCGCCAGCTGGGTTTCGGGCAGGTTGACGCTCTTGCAATTACCCAGCAGCCCGCCGTGAATTATGCGGCAGTTGATAACTCCGTCGGTGACCTTTTCGACTTCCAGCTCGATTGCACCATCATCGAGCAGGATGGGGGTTTTGCGCCTGACTTCTTCGTGCAGTTTCAGGTAGCTGATCGAGACGCCGGCAGCGTTGCCGAGTTTGCCGCCGGTGTACAGGTCGAAGTGCCCGCCGGGCACAAGCATGGCAGAATCGCCTTCGAGTTTGGCGGTGCGAATTTCGATGCCGCGGGTGTCGATCATGATCGCAATATTGCGTCCCAGGTCTTTTGCAGCCTGTCGTAACAGCGTGATCTGTGCGCTGTGCGATTCATGTGTGCCATGCGACAGGTTCAGGCGCGCCACGTTCATCCCGGCCTCGATCATGGCCTTGAGCATTTCGGGTGTATTGCAGGCGGGTCCAATGGTGGCGACGATCTTGGTTTTGGGGCGAAGGCTGCGTATCGGGGCTGTGCTGTTCATTGGTTTTCAGATACCGTTATTGGGTGGCATGGTCATTGCGTTAGACATGGGGCGCATCTTACCGCTTTATATATGGCATTACCTGTACTTAGATCAACCGGGGCCTATGGTATGGGCCGGCAGATTCGACGCTGGGCGGCGCAGATGCTGTTTTATAAGAAATCAACAGCTTGATCCCGGTTAATACAGGGCAGGGCCAGAACAGGTAGAGTTCCCTGGTGCAGGTGGCTGTCAACGGGGCCACTGGTAACGTTTCCAGATCCAGACCGAACCAGCAGAGCGAAAGAAATGAGCAACGAGAAACTCGACCCTATTGTCA
>JBATHJ010000369.1:0-2168 GCA_049666625.1 Gammaproteobacteria bacterium
GATAAAGATCTTGAAGACGTATTCAGCAATAACAGCGGACTTTTCTAACGGAGACCAGCCACGATGAAACATCCCATGAAATATATATTCGCCATAATTACCACATGCATGCTGTTAATAGCGCAACCGGCGTTTGCAATCGACCTGCAGACAGCCAAAGACCAGGGGCTGGTGGGTGAGACCCCCAGTGGCTACCTGGCGGCCGTACATTCACCTTCAGCCGATGTGACTTCGATGATGAACAGCGTCAATGCCCAGCGTAAAGAAAAATACCAGGAAATCGCCACACGCAATAACACTTCGCTAGAGGCAGTAGAACTACTGGCAGGCAAGAAGGCCATTGAAAAATCGGCACCCGGCAGTTACATACAGATCAATGGCGCGTGGCAGAAAAAGTAAGCCATATATTTTCACGGGTTTTACTACATACGCGATCATTTAAAATTGCTGAAAATCTAAATCAACATGCCAAAACAATATGCCAGAGCAACAAATGTTTAACACTGCTATAAAACTCATCGATGCTGCAAACAGTGAAGATCCCAACATCGAATCCAGCGATGGCAAGGACTGGCCGAAAGAGCTGCTGTACTCACACCGCATGTCCGACATGATCGAACGTTACGCGCCGGAGGCCGACGATGCGATGAAAATCGCTGTGCGCGCCCAGCACATCCAGCGCTGGAAGTCTCCGCGCAGTGATTATCCGATGGACCGCAAGGGCTACCACCAGTGGCGCACGCGTCTTTACACCTTTCATGCAGACACCGTGGCAGCGCTGCTGGTGAAGGCCGGCTACGATAATGACTTTATCGAACGGGTCAAACTTGCTGTCAGCAAAAAATCACTCAAGACCAACCCCGACACCCAGATGCTGGAAGACGTCATTGGCCTGGTGTTTATCGAACACTACATGCTGGAATTCGCCGGCAAACATCCCGAGTATGACGAAGCAAAGTGGATCGACATTATCCGCAAGACCTGGCGAAAAATGTCAGAGCGGGCTCACCAGTTTGCCCTCGGCGGTAACATCACCCTGCCCGAACCGCTGGTTCCGCTGATTCAAAAAGCAGTCGCATAAAGCCGGGGCTTAATGCCCCCACGGCACCATTTCAACAGACATGCACAGGCGGACTGATTCACTGACAACGTATCGGTAACTGTTCATATCAAATTCGAACCGGTTGACCTCGCCCTGCCCCTTCATCAATATTCGGTCGGGACGATGGTTATCCCCGTTCTCGATCATACGAAGATTTATATCAAATACCACCGGCTGGGTAACGCCGTGCAGTGTTAGCTCGCCGTGGACATGGCCCTGCTCTGAGTTATCCAGGTGCACCGCGCGACCGACAAACAGGATTTCCGGAAAGCGTTGCGTATCTATAAAATCACGCCCCTGCACCATCGGCATCATCTCAGTATCTTCAGATTCAAGACTGGTGGTATGAATCAGTAACAGCGCCTGTCCGTCCTGCGCGTGCCCCGGCGGCACCGCGAGCCCCCCTACCAGATTGGTAAACTCACCGCGAAATTCCTGGAACGGAAAGTGGCGCACGCAAAATCCCACCCTCGACCGAGTTGAATCTACACGATAGAGGCGGCCCTCTGTTGCCGCATCACGCATGGTCTTGAGATGCTGCGGGTCTACCCTGCCACCTTCGAATGGACTGCATGGCTGTGCAGCCGCGACCACGCCTGTGATCAGCATAATGAGGGCGATGATTACAGTACGCGTCAAATATACATTTTCGATTTTCAACATTTCCGCTCGCGGTGACTTTTTTGCAACAGGTCAGGTACTGAAGCGTGTCATATAGAATAACAATGAACCAGGGCAAGCAAACACCACTCATTGACGTTCATTATTCGCGTCAGATGATAACGAGGATAATCTCAAGCCCGGTACGGCACGTTGACCCTGATCAAGACTGGCAATTTTCATGCGAGGATACAGGACACTGGATCCCGGCCAGGAACATGCCGGGATGACGGGTTTGGAGTCGGGATGACGGGTTTGGAGTCGGGATGACGGTGTTGAAGCCGGGATGACGGGTTTGTAGCCGGGATGTCGGTGTTGAAGCCGGGATGTCGGGATTCAAACCGTAGTGACGGGGTTGAAGCCAGGATGACGGATTTCGAGCGGATTATGTATATTGGTATCGGGG
>JBATHJ010000370.1:0-4696 GCA_049666625.1 Gammaproteobacteria bacterium
GTTTTCTATTGCTACCGGCCGCAGGCTCGACTCGGCATTAAAGTTGATGAAAAAACACGCAATTACCGAGCCCGATATTTTAATCACCAGCGGCGGCACAGAAATTTATTATGCGCCGAAACTCACAGCCGATGTCAGCTGGGCGCGTCATATTGATTACCAGTGGTCACCACAAACCATAAAATCAATCCTCAACGGTTACCCGGGTTTAAAACTGCAACCCAAAATAGAACAAAGCCGGTTCAAACTGAGTTATTACATTGACCCCGAGATTGCAGACCTGGATGAGATCAAGCGCCTGTTTCACCAGGAAGAACAATCCGTACATGTCCACATAGCCTTTGGCCAGTATCTTGATATCCTGCCATTGCGCGCTTCCAAGGGCATGGCCTTACGTTATGTTGCCGATCGCTGGCGCCTTCCGCTGGAACGCATTTTTGTCGCAGGTGGCTCGGGCGCCGATGAGGATATGATGCGCGGCAATACACTCGCCGCAGTCGTTGCCAACCGACATAACGAAGAACTGTCGCAGCTCACCGATATCGAGCGCATCTATTTTTCCCGAAAGCCTTATGCTGAAGGCATTCTGGAAGCGCTCGCGTATTACGATTTTTTTGACAACTGCAAAGATCCAGACGAGGCCATACAATCACATGCCCCCACATAAATTATTGTTGTGCACCGACATGGACAGGACCGTGGTACCCAATGGGTCACAGGCCGAATCGCCCGATGCGCGTGCGCGCTTTGCACAATTGTGTAATTTACCGGACGTGACACTGGTCTATGTCACCGGCCGCCACCAGGCGCTGGTCAAACAGGCGATCGCAGACTATCAGTTGCCCGAAGCCAATTATGCAATCACTGACGTGGGCACAAAAATTTATCATATTAAACAAGGCACATGGCATGAACTTCAAAGCTGGCATGACGAAATAGACCATGCCTGGAACGGCTACAGCCATGAACAGATCAAACAGCTGCTGGCAGACATTAACGATTTAAGCCTGCAGGAAGCAGAAAAACAGAATACGCATAAACTCAGTTATTATTTGCCACTAGAGATCGACAGTGATGAGGTAATATCTCGCGCAGATGCACTGTTGCGAGACCGTGGCATTGCAGCGAGCCTGATATGGAGCATTGATGAAGCCGCGAACATAGGCTTGCTGGATGTACTGCCACAAAACGCCACCAAGCTGCATGCGATTGAATTTTTGCAACAGCAGCTGGGTTACACGCTTGACGAAGTGATTTTCGCCGGTGATAGTGGTAACGACCTGCCGGTGCTCACCAGCCGGGTGCATTCAGTACTGGTCGCCAACGCCAGCGACGATGTCAGGCAAACTGCACTACGAATTGCCAGGCACAATGGACATGCAGATGCGCTTTACCTGGCAAACACCAACGCATTAAACATGAACGGCAATTATTCTGCGGGCGTGCTCCAGGGCGTCTGGCTTTATGCACCGGGCTATCGCGATATTTTATAAAACCTGAACAGACCAAAGACCGAACCTGAAACCATCCCCGGACATCTGTATATTTGGCGAAGTCCTGTTTGACTGTTTTCCCGGCGGTGAACAGGTGCTCGGTGGCGCGCCGTTTAACGTCGCCTGGCATTTGCATGCGCTGGGCGACCAACCGCGTTTTATATCGCGTGTCGGTGATGATGCACTGGGTAAAATAATTCTTGGCAGCATGAACGACTGGGGCATGGATACCGCCAGCGTACAGATTGACCCAACACATCAGACCGGGCGTGTCGATATCGAAGTGATCGACCAGGAACCGCACTATACGATCACCCCGGATTGCGCTTACGACTTCATCGATAGCGCGTCTATTGCGAGCCCGGACAATTGCAGCGTGCTGTATCATGGCAGCCTGGGATTACGCAACAAGGTCTCGCGCAATGCATTAGAAAAACTGGCGCATAATTCCGGAGCAGGGATTTTTCTTGATGTTAATTTACGCGCGCCGTGGTGGCAGCAAGACGAAGTACACCACTGGCTGAACCAGGCACGCTGGGCCAAGCTGAACCATGACGAGCTGCGCCTGCTGGACTTTGACTCGGGCAATCTCGAAAACGATATCGCCCGCCTGCAGTCCCGGTTTGAACTGGACCATGTCATACTCACGCGCGCCGAACAGGGCGCTATCGTGCGCGACATCACCGGTGAACTGTATAACATCATCCCGGATAAAATCACGAATTTTGTCGATGCAGTCGGTGCCGGCGATGCGTTTACGGCAATATATATTCACGGGCTGGTGTCCGGCTGGCCGATTACTGATACCTTACGCATAGCACAGGGTTTTGCCAGCAAGGTCATCGGCCTGCGCGGTGCCACAACAACAGATCGCGGTTTTTACCGGGATTATATTGACCCGAACAAATAAGCCCGCTATTTATCCATTAGCGGCAATAACATTTCTCCTGAAGACGGAACCCGATCGCAATCATGTACGAACAAGTCTCACACTCCTTACTAAACGACATTCTCAATGGTCTGAAATCCGAAATCGCAAACCATGATCTGCGCCATTTTTATACCCGCCTTGGCGCCAATTATTATGCGATCCATTCATTGTTTGAGCGCCTCTATGGCAACCGGGATGATTTTAGCAAACAGTCGCAACGCCTGGTCGAAACCATGGCACGGCAATACATCAAGCGTAATGACAAACTCAGGCAGCTCGATATCGAGCGTGAATACGATTACAACTGGTTCCTCAACCAGAAATGGGTAGGCATGGCACTTTACAGCAATGGCTTTGCCGGAAATCTCGAAGGCGTCAACAGCCGGCTGAATTATTTCCAGGAGCTCGGCGTCAACATGGTACACATCATGCCGATCCTGAAGTGCCCGGAAGGCAATAGCGACGGCGGTTACGCGGTAAGCGACTTCCGCGAGATAGATCCTCGTATTGGCACCATGGAAGAACTCAACAAGCTCGCGGACGATATGCACGAACGCGAAATCATCCTGGTACTCGACGTGGTGCTCAACCATACCTCGGATGAACACGCCTGGGCACAAAAAGCCCGCGCCGGTGACTCGGTTTACCAGGACTACTATTACACGTTTGAAACACGCAATGTCCCCGACATGTTCGAACAGAGCATGCCCGAGGTCTTTCCTGAAACTTCGCCGGGCAATTTTACCTGGGACGAGGAAATGGGCCGCTGGGTGATGACGGTATTCAACAATTACCAGTGGGACCTTAACTACAGCAACCCTGATGTGTTCATCGAAATGCTGGATATTATTCTCTACTGGGCCAACCAGGGTGCTGATGTATTGCGTCTGGATGCCGTCGCTTTTTTGTGGAAAAAAATCGGCAGCACCTGTCAGAACGAACGCGAAGCGCACCTGATACTGCAGCTACTTAAAGATTGCTGCCAGGTCACTGCACCCGGTGTGCTGTACATCGCGGAAGCCATCGTTGCGCCAGTTGAAGTCATCAAGTATTTTGGTGAAGACGCTGTCATCGCCAAGGAATGTGAAATTGCCTACAACGCGACCTTCATGGCTTTGTTGTGGGACGCCAATGCCACCAAGAATACAAAGCTGCTCACCCAGGGCATTAAAAACCTGCCGGTCAAACTTGAACGCGCCACCTGGCTCAACTATATACGCTGCCACGATGATATCGGGCTGGGTTTTGATGACCGCGACATTGTACTTGCCGGCTACAACCCTGCCAGCCACCGCAAGTTCCTGTTCGAATATTTCATCGGCAAATACGCTGACTCGTATGCACGCGGCCTGCCTTTCGGCCAGAATGAAAAAACCGGCGACGCGCGCATATCAGGCTCACTCGCCTCTCTCGCCGGTTTGCAATACGCGCTGGAAACCGGCAACCAGCAGGCCACGCAGGATGCGGTCAGGGGAATTTTATTACTGCACAGCATGATCCTGTCCTTCGGCGGCATCCCGCTGCTCTACTACGGTGACGAGATCGGCACTATCAATGACTGCGGCTACCTTCAGGACCCGTTCAAAATGAAAGACACCCGCTGGGTGCATCGTCCGGTGATTGACTGGGACGTCGCCGCACTCAGAAATACACCGGGTACTGTGCAATATGAAATATTCAGCGAATTAAAACGAATGATCGCAGTGCGCAAGGAAATCGAAGTGTTCGCTGACTTCAATAATCGCGAACTCATCGAAGTGAACAATCCACACCTGTTCGTGTTCGGCCGCTATGACCTGGTAAAACACGGTGAACGCGTACTGGTGGTGGCCAATTTTGACAACAAGCCCCAACATCTCGAACTGGATGATGTACAGACATGGGTCGGACCACAGCCGGGCCGCCTGATCGACCTCAACACCGGCCGCAGCCCCGACATATTCAAAAACGCACTGGTAATCCCGAGTCTGAGTTTTTACTGGCTGTCCGAGAAGTAGTAAAAAATATTTGCCACAAAGGTCACAGAGAACACGGAGATATAAGCCCAGGACAATTACTGTCCGCGAAAAACGCGAAGGACGCAAATAAAGAACAAATCGTGAGGGCTCTCATCCTGAGTCTCTTATTTTGCGAAGGGCCCTTGCCCTCGGTAGCTTCAGATTATTCCGCCTGAAAAACAGGCATCAGAATGACAGCTCTATTGTTTTACATTCGCGTTATTTGCGTTGTTCGCGGACTACTCTTTATCTTTTAACTCTCTGCCCTCTGTGGC
>JBATHJ010000371.1:0-3194 GCA_049666625.1 Gammaproteobacteria bacterium
ACACAGAGAACGCAGAGAACGCAGAGAACGCAGAGAAAAAAATAATTACTGGTTAAAAGCGTTACAGCTGTAGAGATGCATTAACAGCTCACATAAATTTAATGCGACATTATGGCCAATTTTTTTAAAATAAATAAATCTTTGCTCCGCGACCTCTGCGCCTCTGCGGTTGCGCCTTCAAACTTTACGTTTGTTACAATCAGTAAGTTTTTCTCTGCGTCCTCTGCGCCTCTGCGGTTTCGCTTTTAGTCTTTCAACCCACAACCCGCGTAATCACTCCGGTAATCAACATCCTTTCGAATCGTAAACACATCGCGCACTTCCCCCTTGTCATTGATAAACCGCGAGGTGAGCTGATAACCGTCGACATCGATCACCAGCGAACCGGCTTCGAGCATGCTCACCGGTAACGCAGGATGATTGATCGGGGCCTGGTCTACTTTTGAAGACGAACCGGCGACCACGTATACCGTGCCGGCATGCGGTTGTTTTCCCGCCGTCTTGATGTAATCGGTGTTGTGGTGATTAATGCCGTCAGAGACGATGTTCGACTGGCCGAAGCTGTCCGAGCTGCCGTAGTGGCAATCGATCAGATACGAACGCTCGTACATGTGACTGTGGCCCGAGAGCACCAGGTCGACGCCCGCGGCTTCGAGAATGGGAAGCGCATGTTCACGCATGTCCTGCATGCGCCCGCCGCTGTCGCCTTCGTTGTCGGAATTATGCGAGCCCTTGCTGTACGGCGGGTGATGGAACGCGGCGATCAGCCAGCGGCTTTTGTTGTCCGCCAGGTCACGGCGCAGCCAGAGCAACATGTCATCATCGACTTCGCGCCCGCTGTCCTGTGAATCGAGCACCACGACGTGGAGATCCGCATAATCAAATGAATAATAATTCTCCGTCGCCGAGGCCGCGCCGCCCGCCTCGCCCTGTTCCGGCAGGGTGAATACCCTGAAATAGGTCCAGCGCCGGTCATCGTGATTGCCGTACACCGGCCACAGCGCATGGTTTTTCAGCTGATCGCCGAAAGTGTCGAACAGCGAGGCCTGGAACTGCTCATCGGTGCCCGAGCGGTAAGCGATATCGCCCAGCGCCAGCCAGACATCGAAGTCCGGGTAACCCGGGCGTGGATGTTCGGCGATCCAGCGCATGGCGCTGTCGCGCACATTGTTGACCACGCTGCCGGGATCACCGGAATCACCGATCACCCAGAGCCGGGCCGGTCGCGCGCTACCGGCGCGCGGCAGGGTCTGGAACCAGCGCCCGGCAGTGCTGTCGTAGTCGGGGTTCTGTCGCTGGGCGTCACTGCTGGCAACTGCATAGTAATAGCGCGTGTCCGGCATCAGGCCATCGAGCTGAATGCTGTGAAGCGAGGTGGCCTCGGGCTCGCTGATGCTGGTATCGAGTTGCCCGGGCGAGGTGCCGAAATGCACACTGCCGATGGCATCGTCTGTGGTCTGCCAGCGAACCACCACGCTGTGGGGGGTGGGCATTTGCAAATAGGGGTCGCGCGCGCCGTCGATAATGCTGCCGGTATAGACATCGATGAAACGTGCCACGGCATAGAACATAACAAGCGCCAGTAACAGCGTGAGGCTGCGCTTAAACCATATTTTCAAAGCCATCTCCGGCGGGTGCTGGGGTGCAATATGTTACACTACGCCGTCTTTTTACGGCACCGATCTCAATCAATTTACACAACCAGCATTCGCATACCCGATGACCTCCCTCACCCGAATATTGCCCCGACTGCAGCTGTTTGCACTGCAGCTGGTGCTGCTGCTGTGGCTGGTGCAGACCGTGTTGCGGGTGGTGTTCTGGCTGCGCTTTCGCGACCCGGCTGACCCGATTCCGGGCGATGACCTGCTGTGGTCGTTCTACCTCGGCCTCAAGTTTGATTTGCGCATTGCCATCTATATCGCTATCCCTTTGTTGCTGCTCGGCTGGATCAGGCGGCTGCACCCGGTCTATAGCCGATTTGGCCGCCGGCTCTGGCTGACCTATTCCGCGCTAGCATTGTTCGGCCTGCTGGTGTTTTACGCCACTGATTTCGGCCATTACGCCTATTTGCAGCAACGCCTGAATGCGACCGCGCTGCGCTTTCTCGAAAACCTGGGCATTTCTGCCACCATGGTGTGGGAGAGCTACCCGGTGATCAGCGGCAGTCTTATCCTGCTCGCCATCACCGCCAGCGGATTTGCCCTGATCCGAAAATTTAGCCGCAACATCACCCCCCTGCCCGAGCAGTACAAGCGCTGGTATAAAAAAACCACGGTGGTGATTGTCACCTTCGTGGTCACCGTGTTCCTCGCCTACGGCAAACTGTCGTGGTACCCGTTGCGCTGGAGCGATGCATTTTTCAGCACCCAGGCATTTGCCGGACAGCTCGCGACCAACCCGGTGATGTATTTTTTCGAGACCATGAAAAACCGCGGCGAACACATCGATATCGACGAGGTGCGCAAAAATTATCCGCTGATGGCCGACTATCTCGGGGTGCAGCAGCCGAACGCGGAGACACTGAATTTTCGCCGCGATTACACGTTTGATAAACCCGCGGGGGCAACACCCACCAACGTGGTGGTTGTGTTCCTCGAATCGTTTGCCTCTTACAAGAGCAGTCTTTCGAGCAACCCACTTGACCCTTCGCCAGAGCTGAAAAAACTCGCTGACGCAGGTTATTTTTTCAAAAACTTTTATGTCACCCAGACCGGCACTGCGCGCTCGGTGTGGACCCTGATGACCGGTATTCCCGACGTGGAAAAAAACCGCACCTCGTCGCGCAACCCGCTGATTGTCGACCAGCACACCATCGTCAATGCCTTCAAGGACTACAAAAAACTCTACTTCCTCGGTGGCAGCGCAAGCTGGGCCAATATTCGCGGCATGCTGGCGTCGAATATTCCCGGGCTGGAGATCCACGAAGAAGGCAGTTATGAGTCACCGCGGGTGGATGTCTGGGGCATTTCCGATCTCAGCCTGTTTGAAGAAGCCCATAAAGTACTGAAAGATTTACAGGATCCGTTCGTAGCCGTGATCCAGACCTCGGGCAACCATCGCCCCTATACCATTCCCGAAGACAACCACGGTTTCAGAATCCTGTCCGAGGACGATCTGCCGCATGCAGTAACCGACTATGGCTTTGCATCGGTGGAAGAACTCAATTCGTTCCGCTTTATGGACCACAGCATCGG
>JBATHJ010000372.1:0-5155 GCA_049666625.1 Gammaproteobacteria bacterium
ATATTTCAACCATATATGTTATTTAACATAATATACATTATGCGCATAGACGTACATACCGGGATTTGCACTGCCATCTACTTAAACCACCAGCGCCTCGTGCTCAAAAAGCTGCCTGATATGCTGATGCACCTGGATCACGCGTTGTTTGTTTTCTTCCGGCAGCGTCTGCAAGGCTTCGACCATGGCCGGGTAATCTGCACAGACTTTTAGCAGACGCGCCAGGGTTGCTTCGTAGCGGGCTTTTGATATCCCCAGTGATTTGGTGAATCGCGACATTGCAGTTTTAAAATCGACCGGTTTATTCGATTTCCAGTTATCCGGATAATCACCGTAATCACCCAGCGTCATACCCGGCGGGAACATCATGTCGTGGATCGAATACGCGCGCATCGGCGTTGGGTCGAACACGGGTGAAAATTCCAGCACACCATCGCGATCAATGATGGCCAGGTTTTCCAGGTGTAAATCGCCGTTGCCTGTGAGTAATGCCATGATCAGGCGTTCCAGCAAATGCTGCTTGGCCGCGCTGCGATCCTCGACTATCTGTAACCGTGAATTGCCCAGCGCCTGGGCGATGTTGTCGTAACTCGCGCTGTAATGATTCGTGATCGATTTACTACCACTGGCAAAGACTGAATACAGCGACTCCATAAATACGGTACTACCGGTTCCAGTTCGATCAAAACGTTCGATCGCGAGCGCACGCAAACCCTTGATCGTGATCGGCCAGTAGCGCGGCACATTAAACCCGGCGGCCTTATGTATATCGAGGCCCAGGGTTTCCAGTTCGATAATCCCCGGATAGCTGCTGCTATTTTCGAGTTTCAGGATGATATCTGTTCTGTCGGTATCACCAAAACGTGTTGGCAGGCCAATTCGGCCATCCCAGCCGGCGCGGTCGATCGATAACGGTATCTTGGGAATAGCGCCGCCCACGGTGGGCGTTGGACCAAGCACCTCGATCAATGCCTGGGCATCGCCATCGAACCAGGTCATAAACTCTTTCAGGCTAAAGCCGAACTTGTCATCCAGCTCGACCAGGCCCCGTTTCGATGGCGTGGCATACCACTGCAAGGCGGCCGCATCATCGGCAAACACATCCAGGTGCCCTATAGCACCATGACCCGCGCGGATTAACATTTCCCAGTCGGTTTCAAACCCGGGTGCAGGATTTAGTTGAATACTGTTTAAATAGCGCAGTAACAGCGCACGCTGAAAATTGCGCTCATTGCGCGGGGGTATCAGGCTTTGCAGCGGCGGGTGTAAATCAAAATATTCATTACGCGTGCGAATAATGGTGCTGTCGAAACGCTCTGGTGGGTACGCCAGCCCCAGGCCGCGTAAGCCGGTTTTTTCGTAGCCGGTTTCATAGGTAAAACGTGATTCGCGATCAGTGACTGTCAGCGTGCCCATCTTGATCGGCTGGGGCCCAAGCCGCGTCCACACTACTGCGATTTTGTCTTTCACTTACCTGAACTCGAACAGCTCGCCTTTTTGCACAAGATTTGGCAGATCGTCAGCATCATCCACCCAGACCAGCTTCTTGCCGACGGCCCTGCCCAGCTCCTCTATGGTACTGAACCTGGCATCCTCCGCCTTTTTCAGGCGCGACACCGCCACCTCATCGAGGCTGGATATCTCTGCAATGGCTTTCTGGCTGAGGCCCTTCTTTTTGGCGATCGCCAGTGCTTCGAGAACCAGGTCATGCAATTGTGTACTCATATATTGTCACCCACATTAATACATGCATATATAATACATTAATTAGCAAATAAAGCAATATTACGAATAAATATAACCCGTTATATTTTATCAATATATTAGATAATTAGCACTATTGATAATATTTAGCCCTTCAGGGCGCAAAAAAGGCCCTGTTTGCGCCTGTAGTAGCAGCCTGCCCGCTTTCGATAAATATCTATTTTTCTCATATTTTCAACATGTTATGCCGTATTCGTCGAGCGAATACCGAAACCGGCATGTGTAGAAAAGCGCTATATTCGGCCTGTTAGACATTGCATAGGCCTGCAACCACGGAACAAGGCGGCACTGCGTGCCGCGCCAGCTTTAATAAGCAAAAGTTGTCCTGGCCTGGAAAATAGCCTCTTAGTGCGCCCTGGCTGAGCAATCAGGCGTGAAACAAACATGAAAAAAAGCTAATATTCGCGTTTTTAATTTACCCCATGGAAAATATCGATATGCACACCCGGTTCCTACACCACGCAACAAAACTTGTCTGCCTGCTATTCATCTTTGCAAGTTCACAGGCACTGGCCATCAAGGCGCCCGATTTCAGCTTGCCCGGCGATAAAAAGACCATCGCGCTGAAAGATTACCGAAAGAAAGTCGTTTATGTTGATTTCTGGGCATCATGGTGCACACCCTGTAAGCAGTCTTTCCCCTGGATGTCCGAAATGCAGAAACGCTACAAGAAAGAAGGCCTGGAAATCATCGCCATTAATGTTGATAAAGATCGCTCGCTTGCCACTGAGTTCCTTGAGCAATCAGTGCCCGGGTTTACCATTGCTTACGACCCTGAAGGCAAAGTGGCAGAAAGCTACGACCTCTCGGTAATGCCGAGTTCATTTCTGATTGATCGTAAAGGCAAGCTTGTGCATGTGCACAAAGGCTTCAAAACCACGGAAAAAAATGCCATGGAAGGAAAAATTAAATCGCTACTTTCAAAATAGTTAATATTATATAAACAATAAGTTACATATTGTAATTAATCTGTTTTCTAATATGATTTCTGGCACCCTGGTTTTGCCTGTAAAGCTGCATTGCAATTGCTATGTGAAATTAACTAAACCCGCTATCAATGTCACTTAAGCACTGTGAATACCCGCTTACTGTTTAATCCACAATCTGACCGCTGGTGCCAGCTGTATGGCAGCGCGCTGGCACTGGCGATTGTGGAACAGGCACAAAGGTATGCGGCAGGGCCTGTTGCAGTCATTGTCGAAGACATTGCCCATGCAGACAGGCTTGAGAGTGAAATTCGCTTTTACAGTGACGAACAGGCCACTATTTACCACCTGCCCGACTGGGAAACCCTGCCTTACGATGTGTTTTCACCGCACCAGGATATTATTTCCGAGCGCCTGAAAACCCTGCACCGGCTGCAACATACCGCTGCCGGTGACATCATCCTGATACCGGTCAACACCTTGCTGCAACGCCTGTGCCCGCGCAGTTATATTGCCGGCAAAGTGCAGATATACAGTGTCGGCCAGAAACTCGAACTGTCGTCGGTGCGCAGCTCACTCGAAGCCGGCGGCTACAGTTGCGTATCGCAGGTGATGGAACACGGTGAATTTACCGTGCGCGGGTCGATTATCGACCTGTTCCCCGCCGGCGCCAAAGCGCCCTACCGTATCGACCTGTTCGATGATGAAATCGAAACCATCCGCAGCTTTGACCCGGCAAGCCAGCGCTCGGAAGACCAGGTCGAATCGATCGAGATTTTACCGGCGCGGGAATTCCCTACCGACAAGGACGATATCCGCGCGTTCCGTGAACGTTATCGTCAGCGCATCGAAGGCGATCCGCTCGCCAGCCGGATTTACACCAGTGTCAGCGAAGGCCTTATCCCGGCGGGAATTGAATACTATTTACCCTTATTTTTCGATAAGTTAGAAACAGTATTTGATTATTTACCTGAAGGGTGTTTATACCTCAAACCGCACCAGCTGGAAGCTACTGTCGAGCACTTCTGGCTAGACCTTGAGCAGCGCTACGAACAACGTCGACACGATATCGAACGCCCCCTGCTGCCACCTGCCAGTCTCTACCTGGAACGGGAGACCCTCGCCGAGCAGTTGACCACCCTGCCCGGCATCGAATGGCACCACCATAGCAGCACCGTCCCGGCAGATAATTTTCCAGTCAAGGCACCGCCTGAACCACACCTTCAGGGCGCACACACCTCGCCCGCTGTCGGCCTGGAACAGTTCCTGGCCTCATTCACGGGGCGCACCCTGCTGGTGGCAGAAACCCCGGGGCGGCGTGAAATTTTGCTCAGCATGCTCAAGGATCGGCATATATTTCCAAAACACTGCGATGACTGGCATGGCTTTATACAGGCCGAGGACCCGGTGTGTATTACGGTGGCGGATATCGAACACGGCCTGTTGCTCGAGTCACCGCCGATTGCGGTGCTCACCGAACCACAGATTTACGGTCAGCACGCCGCCCAGAAACGCCGCCGTAAAAAACGCAGTGTCGATGCCGATGCCATCGTGCGCAATCTCACCGACCTGCATATCGGCTCGCCGGTGGTGCATCTCGACCATGGCATCGGCCGTTATCTCGGCCTGCAAAAACTCAGCGGCGGCAATTTCGATACCGAATTTCTAACCATCGAATATGCCCGCGGTGACAAGCTGTATGTGCCGGTCACATCCTTACACCTGATCAGCCGCTACACCGGTGCCTCACCGGAAAATGCGCCGATACATACCCTGGGCACGGACCAGTGGCAAAAAGCGCGGCGCAAGGCCGCGGTGCAGGCGCGCGATGTCGCTGCCGAACTGCTCGACATTCATGCCCGCCGCGCCGCCACCACAGGCCGCAGCTACCCGATCAATGTCGACGAATACAACAGCTTTGCAGCCAATTTTCCGTTCGAGGAAACTCCTGACCAGGAAAAAACCATACACAGCGTGATCGAGGACCTGGCGGCCCCACAGCCGATGGATCGCGTGGTCTGCGGTGATGTCGGCTTTGGCAAAACCGAGGTGGCGATGCGCGCCGCGTTTGCCGTCGCCAATAATGGTAAGCAGGTAGCGATACTGGTGCCGACCACCCTGCTCGCGCAACAACATTTTCAGAACTTCAGCGACCGCTTTGCCGACTGGCCGATCAAGGTTGAATGCCTGTCGCGTTTTAACAGCGCAAAGCAGCAACAAAAAGTACTCGATGAACTCGCCAGCGGCAAGGTCGACATTGTCATCGGCACGCATAAGCTGCTGCAGAAATCGGTGAAGTTTGCCGATCTCGGCCTGGTGATTGTCGATGAAGAACACCGCTTCGGTGTCGGCCACAAGGAAAAACTCAAATCGCTGCGCGCCGAAGTCGATATTCTCACGCTCACCGCCACGCCGATTCCGCGCACGCTCAATATGTCGCTGGCCGGTATTCGCGACCTGTCGAT
>JBATHJ010000373.1:0-3098 GCA_049666625.1 Gammaproteobacteria bacterium
GCGTTTAGTCTTGCGCAAGAATTCGATGTCGACGAGGTACCAGCGAGGATCATCCTCACTGCTCTTGGGATCAAAGTACCTGGATTTCTTGTTGAACTGCGTCGGGTCCGGATACGGTTTGCTGGCGACTCGTGCCAGGCCTACAATGCCGGGCGTCTTGCAGCTCGAATGATAGAAGAAGATCTCGTCACCGATCTTCATCTCGTCGCGCATCATGTTGCGCGCCTGGTAATTGCGAATGCCGTCCCAGGGTTCGGTTTTAACTTTTTTCAAATCATCAATGCTGAAAACATCGGGTTCGGATTTCATTAACCAGTAATTCATCTTTATCCTGAAATGGTGTAAATGCACTGCTCGGTGGCGATGCCATCGAGCGGTATGTCCCAGCTGCGCACACTGAGTTGATCGGTTTTTTGCAGCTCATGTGCCAGGCCATAGAGAGCCGGCCTTTGCCAGAGCTGCCGATGCTGGCGATACGCCAGGCTGCGATCATAAAAACCGCCGCCCATGCCGGCGCGGTTTCCCGCCGTGTCGAATGCTACCAGCGGCAGGAAAATTACATCGAGCTGGCGCGCGTTGCGCCATTCACGCGGATGGCAGTCAGGCTCCATGATACCAAACCTGTTGGCGGACATTGGCCCGCCAGGCGAATGCGGTGCGAAATACAGGCGATGGCCAAGTGGTGACAGCACCGGCAGGTAAACCTGTTTATGCATCAGCCAGGCGCGTTCGAGTATAAAGCGGGGATCGATTTCGCCATCGTTGGCAAGGTAGCAGGCAATTGTTTTGCTGTTAATAAATGGTCGGCTGCGGCAAACCATTTTTGCGAGCGCCTGCGCATGATGTTTTTGAGTGGCGCGGTCCAGCGTGCGGCGCGCATGGCGCATCTGCTGGCGAAGCAGGCTGAGAGAATCGGCGGAAGGTTCGGCCATGAATTAGGGGGTGTCTCCGAAATGCCGTAGCTGTAATGCTGACCTTGAACCGAAGGCTCAGGTGGGATCGCTCGAGTGCATTTAAGGCTTCCCGCTCAGGGCGGTAATGCACACCATGCAAACAGTAGCGTTCCCGGGGTCAGTATTTAAGGCTCAAGGGATATTGCAAGATAGCTTACGAACACCCCAGAGACACCAAACTTTTGTGCTGTTAAACCTCGATTTATTTTCTGCACCCGGACAGATTACACCGGTGTCACAGGAATTTTATTGACCTGCCTCATGCGCAAGTCAGCAACCGCGCGGTCAGATCAGTTCAAACTGCCGGATCGTGCCGTCGATCTTGTCAGACAGGCTATCAATGCGGTTATTTAATTCAGTATGTTGCTGTTCGATGGCCTTGCCATTGAGCATTTCGTGGCTGAGGTTCAGTGCAGCCATGATCGCGATGCGTTCAGTCCCCAGTACCGCGCCCTTGTTCTTGATGTCGCGCAGGCGCTTATTGAGCACGCTGGCAGAGGCCAGCAGGCTTTCCTTTTCTTCTTCAGGGCAGGCGACCCGGTATTCCTTGTCGAGGATATTGATAGAGAGTGAATCTTGTTGTTTCATAAGGTGTTGTATAGATCAGGCGTTTTCCATTGAACGCAGACGCGTAATCATCGCTTCAACCTGTGTTCTGGCCTGTTCCTTGTGTTCCAGCAGGTTGGCGCGCTCACCGCTGAGTTGCTTTAGCTGTGTGCGCAGGTTCTTGTTTTCATCGCCCAGTCGCTTGCATAAATCGAGCAGCTGGCCGACCTGGTCTTCGAGACGATTCATTTTTGATGTTGTGTCATTCATGAGACTAATAGTAGGACGTGAAAGTGCAACGGTCAATTGCTGACGCAGAAATAAATCAGTTGACAGGGCTTTTCAGACCGGGTGTTTTCTGGGGTTTTCCACAAAGTAGTTAGTGTTAAAAACCTGATAGAATCGAATCGCCTGTATGGGAACACTATGACTTTATTACCTGAAATCAACCTGCTGGAAAACACGCTGACAGGCATCGACGCCATGATGGGTGCAGCCGAAGCTCATGGCGCGCTGTGTGGCATGTTGTGCGCACGCGGCGTAGTCGATCGCGCGCAATGGATAAAGCATGTGCTGGGTGAGCAGCACGCTGAAGGCCAGCTGGAGATGGCCACGCAGCAGTTAGCCCAAATGTATCGTGCAACGATTGAACAGATCAATGATGCCGTGGCTGATTTTCACCTGCTGCTACCCGACGATGATGAGTCGCTGGCGCACCGTGTCGAGGCACTTGCCAGCTGGTGCCAGGGATTTGTCTATGGGCTTGCCGCCGGCGGTGTCAGCCAGGGCAGTGAGCTGCCCGGCGATACCCAGGAACTGCTGTCGGATTTTATCGAGATATCACGCGCCGGTTTTGATCGTTCGCCTGACCACCATGACGAGGAGGATGAAATTGCGTTTATGGAAATCAGCGAATACGTGCGCACTGGCATACTGCTGATTAATGAGGAGCTTCAACCACTTAAAACATCGTATACGCTGCAATGAAAACCCGTTCAAACAAAAAAGACAGCAACAGCATTTACGCCCAGCGGCGCAAACAGATCATGAAAATGATGGGGGAGAACTCGATTGCGATCCTGCCCGCAGCGCCGGTGCTGGTACGTAATCGGGATGTTGAGCACAGTTTCCGCCAGGACAGCGACTTTTACTATCTCAGCGGCTTCCCCGAGCCAGAAGCTGTCATCGTGCTGATTCCCGGGCGCAGCGGCGGTGAGTACATCCTGTTCTGTCGCGAACGTGACCGCATCAAGGAAATCTGGAACGGTCACCGCTATGGTCCGGAAGGCGCGGTCGAGCATTTTGCTGCTGATGATGCCTACCCGATCGAAGACCTCGAAGAGATTTTGCCGGGCCTGATGGAGCATAGCGAAAGCGTGTATTACACCATCGGCCTCAACCCCGAATTCGACAAGCACGTGCTTAACTGTGTCAACAGTCTGCGTAAGAAATCCCGTGGTGGAGTGCATGTACCGTATGAATTTGTCGCGCTGGATTACCTGCTGCACGACATGCGGCTGTTCAAGGGCCGTGAAGAACTGCAGTTAATGCGCAAGGCCGCAAAGATTTCAGTGCAGGCGCATATCAACGCCATGCGCC
>JBATHJ010000374.1:0-3281 GCA_049666625.1 Gammaproteobacteria bacterium
GCCCACAGCCAAGCTACCGGTTGTACTATTCACCTGTGCTCCGGGTTTCGTCGTGTATTAACCAGTCTACCACCTGCGCCTGCAATGCCTGGTATTCGACATTGTCCGTCGGAACCTGCTGCCATTGCGGGTGCTGGCGCAGCGTTTTTATTACTTTTTGCCAGCCCGCGGGCAGCGCCTGTGCCCTGTCATCCGCGAGTTGTAATTTGCCCTGAGCGGCATGCCCGCGATGCGTCAGGCTATGCAGCAACTTGCGTTGCCTGAGAGTCAGCAGGCTGACGGTATCGTCATCAACACATAACCATGTGTGTCCACGCCAGGCCGCTTTTAATTCCTGCTGATAGCGTCGCACTGTCGCCCATCCCGCACCCAGTGCGGCACCCAGCATGGTCGCCGCACCCAGGCTCAGGCCACCGACCATCAGGTCAATGCCGGCACCGGCAGCAGCGCCCTTCAATGCTGTCGCGCCGGCATTCATGCCGAAGTCTTTCAGCATTTCAGGTGAAAATATATCCAGTGCCCATTGTCCATCGTGTACTGCTAATTGTTGCAGCTCGACATCCGCCTGGCTGAAAACAAACATGCCTAGCAGCTCACGCAAAGCCTGCTGTTCAGCCTTGCGCACGAAATCCTGCATCGATGCGACATCAGCATCCGTGACGCCTGTCCTGGCCTCGACTTCTAATCGATAGCAGGCAACTTCACAAAGCAGTTTAAAAATGCGCTGTGCCGCTGCCTGGTTCAGGCTTTTCCATACGTCCTGTCGATAATCGATCAGCGCCTGCAAAGAATCGTAGCGCTGTTCAAGCAGGCTCTGAAGTTTTTGATAGAGCCGCCTCTCAGCTTCAAAGTCGAATGCGACGGTGTCAAACTCCAGTGCCGCATGCAGATTGAACTCTGCCATCTGTTCGCGCCAGCGTGCCAGCGATTTAGTGTTGCCAGCAATAAAATTAAACACCGGCAGAATTGGTTTGCCGGCCTTGCCGAGGATTTCAACTTCATCGCGGTACTTGCCGAGCAGCGGCTCGCGAACATCAATGATATACAGCAGTACATCACTCGACAGCGATTGCCGCAGCACCTTGATCTCCTGTTCAAAGTCAGGAAATTGCGCTGCCTGGTCGATGAATGCATGTAACAGATCAGCCGGCGATCTCGCCTCAGTTGTTTTTGACAGGGTTTCAAGCGCCTGCAACAGCGCACTGGAATCCTCGAACCCCGGGGTATCAAACAGATTCAATACTGCGTTATCACCGGCATAAATCGCCGATTTTTCTACATAACGTGTAGTGCCGGCCGCTTCATCAACCTTACCAAAGTGATCATCGCGCAGCAGCGTGCGGATCAAAGATGTTTTGCCGGTATTGGTGTGGCCGACCACGGCAAGATTAATCACGGGTAAAATGCGCGCGTGTTTCATGTCCGGCATCTGACTAGACCACACTCAGGCTAATGACATGATCGGCCGGCACCTTGCAGGCCTCTGCAAGTCGGTACCATGATGCCAGTCGCGTATTCGAAATCACTTCATCTTCGTGTTGCATTAACAGCACCAGCCAGCGCTGCGTACTGCTCGACACCAGGCTGGCAATAGTGCGCTGTATACCGCGATCGGGTGCGCGGGCGGCCGCTACCGCCACGGCGATAACGGGGTTTGCATTTTGCTTCAGGCCTTGCAGGATCGACGCCAGCGATTCACGGTCACTCACCTGCCCGAGATCATTCGCCGCACTAATCGACTGCGGTGGCCAGGACACGTTATCGCCAAGCTCAACCGCGACCCATTGCGTCTCGGTCGGAAGCGGGTGCGATGCGGGTGTTTTCGATGACGTGTTTATCACCGGTGTGTTCGAGATTTCTGGAGGCGAGGTATCGGCATCCACAATCTGGCCGTTACTCGCCAGCGGCATCAGGCGCTGGCGTAAACTGATGTAATACGGCAGATATAAATCAAGTGCGAAACCACGACGCGCATGTGCCAGCATCAGCGCAGACCAGCTCCAGAGCAGCAGACGAGGCACAATGCCAAAACATACCAGCGCACCCAGCAAAAACTGCGCCCAGTGCCTGCGATGTTCAGCGCTTAATGTCGCCGCCACGCCGGTGCGTGATTCGTACACCTGGTCCGTCGAGGGCGTGGCAAAACCCAATGCCTGCAGCGGAGCGCCCAGCAGCTCGGTCAGTTTTACAAAGGCGGCATCAGACAACAAGGTCGTGCCCCAGACAAAATCATACTGTCGCACCATTAACAGCAGCAGCAGAAACACCAGGCCGGCACACAGATAAACCAGCCAGAGTTGATGTGTTATTTTACTCAGCTGCCACTTGCCAGTCGCGCCGGAAAAATGACAGGCCAGCCATGCACGATCCGCCTGTGTGCTGTATTTATTAGTGACCGTGTTTTTGTCTTCGAGATGCCCCGGTAGCCAGCTCGTTAACCGGGCCAGCATGCCTGCTGTCAACGCCTGCATATTCAGACTGATGCCGGCCAGCCATAGCAGCATGGAGATCAGGTTAAACCCGAGCAGCACCAGCAACAGCCAGTAAATGTTTAGCGTTTGACTATCGGTGACTGCATAGATGACACCAGACGCACCTAACAGTGCAGCAAGCACCATAGTAGCCGTTTTTGTATAGCGTGCCAGCCTGGCCGCACGCCCCAGCGCCCGAGACAGATCATGTTGAGCCATAAGACACTGCGCGCGTTGCCAGAGACGGTTCTCAAAATCAGCCTGCACAGCAACATCTTGAAAGCTTTGTTCAGCATCACAGACGAGCGCTTGCTGCGTTTCCATGTAACGTATTTGTTCGATCACTATGCGCTTGTCAAAATTTGAAACTGTCACAATATGCTTTGCCCAACACTACACGGATCAGATAGTTAACTTACTCGACTGCCTTCAGTGGCATTTTATTACGACGACAGGGTTTGACCAGTATCTCCAGGTAAAAGCTTTCAAGCTTTTCCGCCTCGGCCTGGCTAATTGCTTTATTAATTTCGGACAAATGTATAATCTTACTGCTCGCCTCATCAACCCCAAAGCGACAGTCAAAATCCCAATAGTCAGCAGCTTCTGGCAATTCCCTTCTGCGCTCTCTTTTTATATATTTTTTAACTTCATGTTTAATGGCTTCAACCAGCCTCGGAACTGCGATTTTCTCGTGGCTTAATTTAAATGTTTTTTTCATAGTAGTCTCAATTCTCAATCAGCAACGATCCCGCAAAGAGCACGATTTCCCGGAGCGTTTTTTGCCAGGCAACTTAGCGCATGGTTACCAGC
>JBATHJ010000375.1:0-3484 GCA_049666625.1 Gammaproteobacteria bacterium
CCATCGGTGAAGGTGAAGCAGCCGATGGCACCATTGGTGAAGCGCACCACGAAACAGTCTGGTCAACCGGTTACAACGTGGGTGATAGCGTGAATAGTTTCAATGAACGCTTCGAAACAATCAGGCCGGTTGAATACTACGAAAATAATGCCAGTCGCGATGCAATATTCAATCATGCCGTCAGCGGATCAGTCATGGCTGACTTCGCAACGCAGGCGCAAAATATTATTGCTGCTTCGGTGCAGACGCCTTCCGGTGAAGCCGGCGTGGTCAATGTTTTTCTGGGAAGTAATGATGTCTGTGCGCCGAATATGGCCAGCATGACCGATCCAGCTGCATTTGAAACGCAGTTCCGTGCTGGCCTTGACGTGCTGGTTGCAGACACTACTTTCCGCAGTGCGCAAATCAATGTTTCCAGCATCCCGGCAATATACTGGTTGTGGAACGCCAAGCGCAGCGTGTTGTGGTGCCGTGTATTTGTGTGGCCGTTTGTGCCCTGTGAAAACCTGCTGGATAACCCGTCGGATGATTGTGCAAGCAGTGTATCGCGAGGTGACCCGGATAATGTCTATCCTGGTGACGGCGTCAATTGTCAGCGCAGAAAAGAATTTCACAGGCTCACGCGCGATACCTATAACCCGATTCTGCGTGATGTGCTGACTGAGTACCGTGAATCCGGTGCCTTGCCCAACGCTCGTTACACCGATATTTTTGATGTCAGGTTTGAATCTTCCCATGTGAACAGCGGTGACTGTTTCCATCCGAGTACCGATGGCCATGCGCTGCTTGCCGAAAAAGAGTGGTGCAAAACGCACTGGGGCAACGGCGACCCGGCATGTGCAAATTGAGGATAAGATGAAAATTACTACTTTCAGCGTATCAATATTAATCATGTTCTTTCTGGCAACAGGGATAACACTGGCGGCTGACAACTTTCATATCACCGCGCGTGGTGCGCAGTATAAAGAATTGAAAACGGGCGCGGGTGAAACAGCACAGGCCGGGGATATTGCGACCATGCATTTTACAGGCTGGCTGGATGACAATGGTGGGCAAGGAAAAGAACTCTATAATTCGCGTAAAGAAGGCAGACCGGTGTCCTTCGTTGTCGGTACAGATAAAATAATGCAGGGCTGGAATGAAGGTGTTATCGGCATGAAGAAAGGTGGCAAACGTTTGCTGAGGGTGCCCCCTGCACTGGGCTATGGTGCTAAAAGCGTGCAGGATGTAGTGCCGGCCAATACCAGTTTACTATTTGTGATTGAATTAGTAGACCTGGAAAAAGCAAAGTGAGCTAAATGGTATTACACTTTTATAGTGGTTCGCATCTGATCTGACAGTCGGAGCACTAAATTCTGATATTGCCTGACAACTGCCTCTGTTTTTGTTCATGTGAAAAAATGCAAAACCTATAGTCCGCACTAAAATGCCCGGAGCATTTTGAACGCACGATAGTGCGGCCCGAAGGGCGTAGCGCAGGAGAGCGCGAAGTAAATGAACGCAAATAAACGCAAATAAAACCTGATATTTTGGGTGCGGTCCGTGCCGCAGGGATCGATGCCAGGCTGCTCGTGACTGGCTTTCATTAGTGGACTAGAGAATTTCAGGTATGCAATAGATCAGCCTGGAGTTATCCTTGAGTGTATGTTCATCTATAGCGCATAGCTTCTGCTCATTTGTTGCGCTTGATTTGCGTGTATTTGCGGACTATGAATTTTCTTATTTTTCAGGCTGTCAGTTGATATCAAGATTCTGCGCACACATTCTCGCTTCAGATTCGAGCTACTGCACTTCGTTAAGGTTATCTAAAACACTTCCCACGGATAACCAATAATAATCGACACTTCTGCACCTTCATCGCCGGTCGCGACATCTGCCCTGAAAATTAATCCCGATTTTGTCACCAGGCGTGCGCCGATGCCATATGATTCGCGCATGTTGCCCCAGAGTTCATCTCGGTTGTCCGATATTGCACCACGCTCGTAAAACCCGGACAGCTGTATCGAAGTGCGTATGTCTTTAGCAATCAGAAAATCGAACGGTTTGGTGCCTTCGATAATATTCCAGCGATATTCCATGCCAATGAAGCGGGCATGTGAGCCGTTGAATCTACCTTCCGGGTAAGAGCGCAGGCGACTGAGGCCGCCGAGTGCGCCGACTGAGCCGAATGTGTTCTGCGCCACGGTATCATTTACAATGCTCAGGCAGTCCGCCTGGTTTTGCACAGTGCCAGTGCTGCAGTTCAGTCCCAGCTCCGATTCAACAATGCTGGCGTCAGTTTGACCGGTGCTGTTGACGTGGGTGTCTGCATGAAAATAATTTAATGCCAGCGTGTCGCGCACGCCAAAGGGAATATAGCCTGTGAGGTTGAATTCGATGATGTCGTAGTCGGGGTCATCATCGCTGTCTGGCGGTGAGTGCCAGGCACTCGATTCAAAGCGCAGGCCGCGCCTGGGATCGATATAATCATCCGTCAGGTCGAGGCGTATGCCGTAGGTAAATGAATCAGATTTGTTGAGCTCGGAATCAACAGCGGCCTGTATCAGGTTGCCGTCACGATCACGTATCGCCGCGAGTCTCGCACTATTTTTATACACCAGTCCATAAAATTCAAAGCGCCGATCAAATGCAGTGTATGTCAGGCGCGCACCGGTAAAATCACTGCGGTCGAGTTCAGCAAGCACATAGTCGTCTTTAGATGTCAGCATGCCGCGCTGAGCATAGACCTGCGAAGTCGCCTTGTTAAAGCTTGTCGCGGACAGATCAAGAATGAGTTTTTTATCCAGCAGGTGTATTTCTGTGCCGAATAAACCAAAACCCTTGATGTCGCCAGTGGCAGCGAAACCATACGCATCTGCGTAGCTATGGTTAATGTTGGTCATCGCGCCGACAAGTATCAGGCCACTGCCCAGGCCGGGAATGCTGTAAGGCGTGGGTACGATGTAATAACCGGGATCTGACAGAAACTGGTCCTTGCGGCGTTCCGGCAGTTCGATAGCGAGCGCACTGGTGAATATTGTGCATCCGAGCAGCAGGGTGGCCAGGCTGCAATATAAAGGTTTAATGGGCAAACAGTACATTGGTATTCGCTATTACCTTCAGGTAAGCGGTGTCTGTCGAGTAAAGCGTTGAATAGCAGTTGATCTTAATCCTGCAAGGACGGCGCCCGGGTGTCGGCACCGCCCCTGTGGTTATTCTTCGTGGCTTAATCAGTAACCGGGCACTGTGCCTGCATCATCTCGAATGGTTTCAGCGCATACCCATCCCCAGGTCTCCAGTTTAGCGACCAGGCCCCTGGCTTTTTCGTCACAATATTCGCCATCAAAGTCAGCATTCCACAGGACCTGGTTTTCAACGCCCTCAGTGGGTTTCTTGTACACAACACTGCAGGGCGCCGGGGCGGATGTGGTGCGCACGACATGAACTTCGCGGACCAGGTTATCATTGCTGCAGCTCCATGTGTCAGCATACGCGCCGACAGGCG
>JBATHJ010000376.1:0-2316 GCA_049666625.1 Gammaproteobacteria bacterium
GCACTTCTTTGCCAAGCTTTGCAGACATATCATCCGCAATCGGGCGCATGGAATTTTCTTCATCGGCCTGGCCTTCGACTGGACGGCCGCGGTGCGACATCACCTGCACCTTCGCACCTGCTTTGGCGCAGTGTTCGATTGTCGGCATAGATGCAGTAATACGCGCATCTGAAGTAACCTTGCCGTCTTTGACCGGAACATTAAGGTCTGCGCGAATCAAAACACGCTTGCCGGCAAGATCCAGGTCAGTCAGTTTGATAAAAGACATTTGGATAACTCCTGATTTTTCTAACTTTAAATATGGTTTGTTAAACAGTCACTGCTTAACAAAAAATACTCTATTATTAAAAACGCCAGCCCGGTTTCAACAACCGGGCCGAGTTTTTAAATACCGCAATTTCCAGAGACGGGAGATTTTGTTCGAGAGCAAGGCGCGGTTCAAATTTGAATGCGGAGTGTGCAACAGGCACATGAGCAATTCAAATTTGAGCCGCAACGCCGCTCCCGGACAAAAGATCCTTACTTGGAAACGTGCTGTACAAAACGCAGCATATTACAGGTATAACCGTATTCATTGTCATACCATGCCACCAGCTTGACGAACGTACCGTCGAGTGCAATACCGGCTTCAGCGTCGAAAATCGAAGAGAAGCTACAGCCACGGAAGTCAGTGGAAACCACTTTCTCATCGGTATAGCCAAGGGTCTTGCTCATGTCACCAGAAGATGCAGCCGCTTTCATCGCAGCACAGATTTCCTTGTAAGTCGCTTCCTTGTTCAGCTCGACAGTCAGGTCAACCACAGACACGTCAGAAGTTGGTACGCGGAACGCCATACCAGTCAGCTTGCCATTCAGTTCAGGCAGCACAACACCCACTGCCTTGGCAGCACCGGTTGAAGACGGAATGATGTTTTCCAGGATACCGCGGCCACCGCGCCAGTCTTTCATCGAAGGACCGTCAACAGTTTTCTGTGTTGCAGTCGCAGCATGTACAGTCGTCATCAGGCCGCGCTTGATGCCCCAGTTATCATTGATAACCTTGGCAACCGGCGCAAGACAGTTAGTGGTACATGAGGCCGCAGAAATGATTGCCTGGCCCTTATAGGTTTCATGGTTAACACCGTATACAAACATTGGCGTACCGTCTTTGGAAGGTGCAGACATAACCACTTTCTTCGCGCCAGCAGCGATATGCTTCTGGCAGGTTTCTTCGGTGAGGAAGAAACCGGTACATTCGATCACCAGGTCGGCGCCAATGTCAGACCACTTCAGGTTGGCAGGATCGCGCTCAGCTGTCAGGCGAATTGTTTTGCCGTTGACAACCAGGTTGTTGCCGCTAACAGAAATGTCGCCCTGGAAATTGCCGTGTACTGAATCGTACTTGAGCATGTACGCAAGGTAATCTGCGTCGAGCAAATCATTGATACCGACTACTTCGATATCGGAAAAGTCTTTTGCAATCGCGCGGAATGCCATACGGCCAATGCGGCCGAAGCCATTAATACCGACTTTGATAGTCATTTTGTTCTCCTAAATATTTTCTGTATGAAATTTATATACTCTGCCCCTGTGACGGGGCAGACGAAAAAACTAAAGCACGCTCTCAACTGCTTTCACAACGTTTTCAACCGTAAAGCCAAAGAGCTTGAACAGTTCACCGGCAGGCGCAGATTCACCGAAGCGATCAATACCGACAACGGCCCCGTTCAGACCCACGTACTTGTACCAGCCTCCTGTCACAGCAGCTTCAACCGCAACACGCGCGGTTACGCCGGCAGGCAGCACAGCTTCTTTATAAGCCGCATCCTGTTTGTCGAACGTGGTGGTTGATGGCATGGATACCACGCGAATCTTTTTACCGCCCATCTTTTCAGCAGCGCCCATGGCGAGTGCAACTTCTGAACCGGTAGCAATAATGATTGCATCGGGCGTGCCTTTACAATCTTTCAATATGTAACCACCGCGGCTGATGTTTTTAATCTGCTCGGGAGTGCGCTTCTGGAAATCAAGATTCTGGCGCGAGAATATAAGACATGAAGGGCCGTCATTATTTTCCAGCGCTATTTTCCAGCTTACCGCTGACTCAAGCGTGTCACACGCGCGCCATACATCCATATTTGGAATCATGCGCAGGGTCGGGATTTGCTCAACCGCCTGGTGGGTCGGGCCGTCTTCACCCAGGCCGATAGAATCGTGGGTATAAACAAACACGCTGCGGATTTTCATCAATGCCGCCATGCGCAGTGCATTACGTGCGTATTCCGAGAACATCAGGAAGGTCGCGCCGAACGGAATCAGTCCACCGTGCAGGGCAAC
>JBATHJ010000377.1:0-2091 GCA_049666625.1 Gammaproteobacteria bacterium
ATCTGAATCTATCGATCGGAACTCAATAGTATGCTCAGTCAACACGGATTTTATTGCTGTGAAATCTTCGTGCAGCAAAATCATTATCGGTTGAATCGAAGTCCACTTTCTAAAAAACACGGTGACTGATTTACCATGAACAGCAACACCCTTTAACTTCCTGGACCACGCCAGTTTCCAGTTATCATCTTTACCCCGGTAATACGTCACCAGGTCGCCCTTGATATCATATTCCGCGCGGAACGGTACGGCTTTGCGCGCTGCCTTTACACACCGGCTTGCAAGTTTTCGACTGCCATTGACTGACATATTTTTAACCCGGCTTTTAATTATGCTGTCCAGTGAAGGCAGGAAATAGAACACAAGTCCGGCGAGTATAAAAACCAGAATGTAAATGCCTGATTTAAATCCAGCCTGGCACACGCCGGCACTACAGAAAACCGCAATAACAGAGAGCACCAGGCCCAGCATACACAGCAATAAACCCAGGATTCTGAGAACAGACATCAAACGCATCGACGCAAACCTGGCATGCCAGCGCTCATTATATGACAGGCGCTGAGCCAGCAAAATCTGAAATGCTTCTTCTTCGGCCTGATCAATAAGCGCTGCATCTATAGTGCTTTCAATTTTCAAATCTATTCCCGTGTGCCAGCTTCTCTAAATTCAACAAATCGCCACTAAAGAGATATAGTACAACTGGCCATGATTAAAAGGCCTGCGGCCCGCCATGGCCTGAATGAATTTCTTCTGCTTCTACAATAAAGCGTTCATGGCCGCCTGCCATCACGGCGTTAAATGGATAACAGGTTGCAAGCACAAGGTCGTAGTTCACTGCCAAAGGATCGACACGATATGTGCGGCTATCGACTATTTTCATTCGAGTCACCCGGTATTCTTTTTTCCCCGCGGGTGTAGTGATAAAAATTTCATCCCGGGTTGCTATATATTCCAGTTTGCTGAAGTGGGTATCACGATGCGCGCTAATCAGTTTTACCTCGGCACTGTCAAACGACGCACCCGCATTTGAAAGTCCCGGCCCGAAAGCCAGGGCTTCGCCACTGTCACCCGATAACACGATTTCATCCAGGCCTATGGCAGGGACCGAGATTTCCGCCACCGGCCAGGTATCGGCCCACGACCAGGGTTTGCTGATGCTGTTGTTTGCCAGTGTTGCCTGCCAGGCATCATTGATCAGGAACCGGGCAAGGTACGCCTTGCTGTAAATCCATGCCGCACTGCCCAGCTGCCATACGCCGATCGACAGGCAGATAAATGCAACCAGCCCGGCCAGGTGTTTATACCTGATCACCGTGTTTTCCGGGTCACGCGCAGCAGAACACCGAGTGTAAGAAATACCAGGGCAAACATGAGATGCAGGGGTGCGTCCGTCGCAGTGCGTGGCAGGTTAATCTGCGCCAGCATGGTTTTCTCACTTTGCCTGTTTTGCCCGGGTGCAGCCCAGCCATGCGGCAGGTTATTTTTGAGTCGTTCCTGGTAGAGCATGCCGCCCTGGTTGACCGGTGTTACATCGACAGCAACCAGGCTGGTGTACTGGCTGACAAGATGATGCGTCTGAGACACATCTATAATTTCATTTTTATAAAACGTCTTAAGTACTTCGTTTCCCGCGTCGTGGTATGACTCGCTGAGTGATGCTATTTTCGCTCGCGCCCAGGCCGTCGCGATGCCCTCGTTATTAATGCCCTGCTCCAGCACCACGGTCTGTTGCCAGGGCTGCGCGCCGATAGCGCCTTTGAGCGAAACAGTCTTCGATAGATTTTTACCACGTAGCAAAATGGTAACCGGTTCACCGATGTACATATCGGGTATTGGATTTTTATAATACTCAAGCCCATCACCACCGACACTTAATTCAATATCTGTCAGGGCTGGTGTTTCCAGCTTTCTGAACAACACATCACTTTTAGCCGCAACTTCATTAATATCACTAATAAACGTATACGTGCCCCGCCCCGCCTGTGCGGCGCGTTTCATAAAAAAGCCATTGGGTGCCGAGCCAATGCCAACGGTAAATAAACGACTGCTGCCGAGCTGTGACTTTATATATGAAAACAAATCGTGCTCATT